>JBNMNO010000051.1:0-18137 GCA_051275695.1 Mariniflexile sp. | reverse complement strand
TGAAATACGTATATTAGCGTGTTTTGAAATATACATAAAACTTAATTAAATTATTTATGGCAGAAGGAGAAAAATTGATCCCTATTAACATTGAAGATGAGATGAAAACAGCTTACATTGATTATTCAATGTCGGTCATTGTGTCACGTGCTTTACCAGATGTAAGAGATGGATTAAAACCAGTTCATAGACGTGTACTTTTTGGAATGCACGAACTAGGAATTAGAGCAAATACAGCACACAAAAAATCGGCAAGAATAGTTGGAGAGGTTTTAGGAAAGTATCACCCACATGGTGATACGTCAGTTTACGATGCCATGGTGCGTATGGCTCAAGAATGGAGTTTACGATATATGCTAGTAGACGGTCAAGGTAATTTTGGTTCCATTGATGGCGATAGTCCTGCAGCAATGCGTTATACAGAAGCACGTATGCGTAAAATTGCGGAAGACATGCTTGCTGATATTGACAAAGAAACCGTAGATCACAAACTGAATTTTGACGATACTTTACAAGAACCAACTGTTCTGCCAACACGAATTCCTGGGCTTTTAGTTAATGGTGCCTCTGGTATCGCCGTGGGTATGGCTACTAATATGCCTCCACACAATTTAACTGAGGTTGTAAATGGAACAATTGCATATATTGAAAATCCAGAAATTGAAATTGACGAATTAATTAAATATGTAAAAGCACCAGATTTTCCAACAGGTGGAACTATTTTTGGGTACGATGGTGTTAAAGAAGCGTTTCATACAGGTCGTGGCAGAATTGTTGTTCGTGGTAAAGCCATTATAGAAGAAGTTCAGGGGCGTGAGTGCATTATTGTTACAGAGATTCCTTATCAAACCAATAAAGCAGAAATGATTAAAAAAACTGCTGATTTGGTAAACGATAAAAAACTGGAAGGTATTTCGACCATTCGCGACGAGTCAGACAGAAATGGAATGCGTATTGTTTACGTTTTAAAACGTGATGCTATACCAAACATCGTTTTAAATAAATTATACAAATTCACAGCATTACAATCCTCTTTTAGTGTTAATAATATAGCACTTGTTAAAGGACGTCCGCAACTTTTAAATTTAAAGGAGTTAATTCACTATTTTGTTGAACACCGTCATGAAGTTGTTGTAAGACGTACCACTTATGAATTACGCAAAGCGGAAGAGCGTGCTCATATTTTGGAAGGGTTAATTATTGCTTCCGATAATATTGATGAAGTTATTGCAATAATCAGAGCCTCTTCTAATGCTGATGAAGCTAGAGAAAACTTAATAAAACGATTCGAGCTTTCAGAAATACAATCCAGAGCAATTGTGGAAATGCGTTTGCGTCAACTTACTGGTTTAGAGCAAGACAAATTGCGTTCTGAATACGAAGAAATCATGAAAACCATCATCGATTTAAAAGATATCCTGGACAAAAAAGAGCGTCGTATGGAAATTATTAAGGAAGAGTTGGTAACCGTTAGAGATAAATATGGTGATGAGCGTCGTTCAGTCATTGAATATGCAGGAGGCGATTTAAGTATTGAAGATATGATTCCTGACGAGCAAGTGGTTATTACCATTTCTCATGCAGGCTATATTAAACGTACTTCTTTATCAGAATATAAAACCCAAAATAGAGGAGGCGTTGGCCAAAAAGCTTCAACTACCAGAAATGAAGATTTCTTAGAACATTTATTTGTAGGTACTAACCACCAATATATGTTGTTCTTTACTCAAAAAGGAAAATGTTTCTGGATGCGCGTTTATGAAATACCTGAAGGAAGTAAAACATCCAAGGGTAGAGCTATTCAAAATTTAATTAATATAGAGCAAGACGATAACGTAAAAGCATTTATTTGCACGCAAGATCTAAAAGACGAAGCCTATATAAATAGTCATTTTGTAATTATGGCTACTAAAAATGGTCAGGTTAAAAAGACCTCTTTAGAGCAATATTCGCGTCCAAGAATAAATGGAATTAATGCCATTACGATTAAAGAAGACGATATGTTATTAGAAGCTAGATTAACAACGGGTGAGAGCCAAGTGATGTTAGCGCTTAAATCTGGTAAAGCCATTCGTTTTGAAGAAGCTAAAACGCGCCCAATGGGACGAAGTGCTTCAGGTGTAAGAGGGATAAGACTTGCTGATAAGAATGATGAAGTGATAGGAATGGTTACTATTGAAAACTCACAAGAGGAATCGGTATTAGTTGTTTCAGAAAACGGGTATGGAAAACGTTCTTATATAGACGATCCTGAAGATGGAGAACCAGTTTACAGAATTACCAATCGTGGAGGAAAAGGAGTAAAAACTATTTCAATTACCGAAAAAACGGGTAAATTAGTGGCCATTAAAAGCGTTACCGATACTGACGATTTAATGATTATTAATAAATCGGGTATAGCCATTAGGTTAGAGGTTAAAAATTTAAGAGTTATGGGTAGAGCGACTCAAGGCGTTAAATTAATTAACCTTAAAAACAACGACTCTATTGCTGCTGTTGCAAAAGTAATGCATGATGAAGAAGAAATAGTAGCCCTTGAAGAAGGCGAAAACAATGAAGGTTTAGACGATGGCACAACTCTTGATAACAACAGAGAGGAAAATAACACGGAAAATTAAATATTATTATAAAACATTCGTAAATTTAACATTCTATTCTAGAATTATCTTTATAGAAATGTTATATGTGACAATTAAAAAACAATAAATATTAAACACATGAAAAAACAGATTATCATAGCTTTAGCATTATCAGTTAGTGCTTTTTCATTTGCACAAAAAAAGGAATTGAGAACGGCCGAAAAAGCTATTAAAGGAACCAATTTCGCTGAAGCCAAGGAAGCATTAAAACAAGCAGAAGCTTTAATGTCTGAAATGGATGATAAAACTAAAGCGCAATACTATTATTTAAATGCAGAAGCACTATATGCTGGTGGGGCAGGAACTATAAACGATATAGATGCCGCTTTGGAGAGTTTAGATAAAGTGCAAGGTGATTATGTTACCGAATCTTCTGAATTAAAGCAAACAATGGTTAATGGGATTTTAACAAAAGGGAATGCTTTCTATGAAAAAGAGGATTATTCAACATCTTCTAAATATTTCGAAAAGGCATATCGAGCAAGTGTAAAAGATACCATATTTCTTTATTATGCGGCTGCGACAGCAGTTAATGTTCAAGAATACGACAGAGCATTAGTGCTCTACGAAGAACTTAAAAATTTAGGATATACAGGTATTGAAAAACAATATTTTGCTACAGATAAAGAGACTGGAGAAGAAGAGGTTTTAGACAAAAACACTCGAGAGTTGTATGTAAAAGCAGGTAGCCACATTAAGCCAGGAGAGCGTTTAACAGAGTCGAAAAAACCAGAAATTGTAAAAAATGTAGCCCTTATTTATGTGAGTCAAGGTAACAATGAAAAAGCTATAAGTTCTCTTAAAGAAGCAAGAGACGAAAGTCCTGATGATATTAATTTAATATTGTCTGAAGCGAATGTTCATTATAAAATGGGTAATACGGAGGAGTTTAAAAATTTATTAGTGCAAGCCACTCAAAAAGACCCTAATAATCCAGAGTTACAATATAATTTAGGAGTTATTGCCGCTGAATCTGATCATCCAGAAGAAGCAAAAACGTATTATGAAAAAGCCATTGAGTTGGATGCTCAGTATATAAACGCCTACATTAATTTAGCTGCCCTAATTTTGAGTAAAGAAGAAGGTCTTATTAAAGAAATGAACGGATTAGGAAGCTCTAAAAAGGATGATTTACGATACGATGAATTGAGAGATCAACGCCAAGATTTATATAAAACTGCTGTTCCTTATTTAACAAAAGCCCTTGATATAGATTCAAAAAACTTAAGTGCTGCTAGGACGTTAATGAATATTTATAGTATTCTAGGTGAAAAAGAAAAGCATGATACTCTGAAGGTGAAAGTTGATGAATTAGAAGCAGGAGAAGCAAACTAATTTGGTATGACTTTTTAAAATAATATAAAAATGCCGCAATCAGCGGCATTTTTTATTGATGTTTTTTAATATTCTGTGTAGCATTTTTGTGAATAAATTTTTAAATTTGGCATATTTTAAAACAATTCTTATTTAATTGTTTTTCCCAATAATTTCAAGCCTTGAAAAATTTAAAGAAGTGAGTTAAATTACTTTTTTAATTACCCGCAATTTATGAGTATGTATTTTTCTATCTACATTATAAATCCCCGAATGGTCTAAACGGTCTATTCTAACTTTTCCGTGGGCATGAATAATATAATTATCTTTCATAATAATACCTACATGAACTATACAACCTTCATCATTATCAAAAAAAGCTAAATCTCCAGGTTCGCTTTCTTCAATAAAACTTAAAGGCTCTCCTTGTGTAGCTTGTTGTGAGGCATCGCGTAACAATTTATAACCATTTAGTTTATAAACCATTTGGGTAAACCCAGAGCAATCAATACCAAAAGGTGTTTTTCCTCCCCATAAGTAAGGTGAGTTTAAGTATAAAAAGGCCGTTTCAATGAGGTGATCCTTTGGCTTTATGCCTTCCACAATATTACCATCGTAGCCGTGATTTAAAATAGACAAGCCATTTAGCGAGGAACCTAATAAAACAGGGTGTAGTTGGTTGTGGATATCTTCAATAAATTCAACTAAATCAATCGATAATTTTGGTGTTTCTGTGTGTAATAATTTATATTGGTCTTCGCTTATTTCAATATATTGTTTGTTGTCGATCCAACCCTCATAACCATCAAACGATAATCTGGTTTTACTCCAGTTTTTACGCAGTTCTAAAATTTTGAAAACATCACCATATAACACCTGAGAAACCAGTTCACTTTTATCAGTAGCATCAAATCTTAAAGGAACAATGCTTAAATTACAAATCCCGTATAGCATTAAAAACTAGTTTCGTTCAATAATAATTGCAGAAGCGCCGCCGCCACCATTACAAATAGTTGCAGCACCAATTTTTGCATTGTTTTGTTGCAATACATTTAGTAATGTGATTATTATTCTAACACCCGAACAACCCAATGGATGCCCAAGTGATACCGCCCCACCGTTTACATTTACCTTGCTATCATTAAGCCCAAGAATTTTCATATTAGCTAAACCAACCACTGAAAAGGCTTCGTTAAATTCAAAATAATCAACATCTTCAATTTTAATTCCAGCGTTGTTTAAAGCCTTTGGTAATGCTTTTGAAGGCGCTGTTGTAAACCACTCAGGTTGATGAGCAGCATCAGCATAACTTTTTATAGTAGCCAGAGGTTTTAAACCCAATTCTAGAGCTTTTTCTTTACTCATTAAAACCATGGCACCTGCACCATCATTAATAGTTGAGGCATTGGCAGCCGTTACCGTTCCATCTTTAGAAAAAGCCGGGCGTAATTGTGGTATTTTATCTAAAACAACATTAGTAAATTCTTCATCTTTACTAACTATAACAGGTTCTCCACGACGTTGAGGCACTTCAACTGGTACTACTTCATTATCAAATTTTCCAGCTTCCCAAGCCGCAGCAGAACGTTTATAAGATTGAATTGCATAAGCATCCTGGTCTTCTCGCGAGAATTTGTACTTAGTAGCGCAGGCATCAGCACTAACACCCATAGCATTTTGGTCGTAAGCATCTACCAAACCATCTTTTTGCATACCATCAATTAAAGAAGCTGGTCCAAACTTTGTGCCTGTTCTAGCATACAAATAATGTGGAATTAAGCTCATATTTTCCATACCACCAGCAACAATTATATGAGCATCACCTAAGGCAATACTCTGTGCTGCGAGCATGACTGCCTTCATACCAGAAGCACAAACCTTATTAACGGTTGTGCATGGTACTGTATTTGGGATGCCTGCAAAAATAGCAGCTTGTCTTGCGGGTGCTTGACCCGTTCCTGCCTGAATAACATGTCCCATTAAAACTTCATCAACCAGTTCTGGTTTTAAATTTATTTTGTTTAATGCTCCTTTAATGGCAATAGCACCAAGTTGAGGTGCCGGAATTGTTGATAACGATCCCATAAAACTGCCTATTGGGGTTCTTGCAACTGAGACAATAACTACTTCTTTACTCATTATAAAAATCTTAAGCTTTGTTCTTGCGAATTTAATCATTTTTTGGCAGAAATTTGAACGATTCATTCATTATAAAAAATGGTAGAAGGTTATAATTTTATTACATTTGGTTTCCTTAACTTTTTAAATGGAAGACTTTATAAATAAACTATACAGAAACCATTCCTTTATTTACAAAGGGCTGTTGTTTATCTGTACTACTTTTTTAATTGTGTATTTATTTCCTAAAAGCGGAAAATTTAAATACAATTTTGAAAAAGGAAAACCCTGGCAATCTGAAAATTTGTATGCGCCTTTTAATTTTGCAATAAAAAAATCGGAAGAGGAAATTAAATTAGAAAAACAAGCATTAATTGATAATTCTATATTGTATTTCGATATTGATAATACGATTGAAGATAGAATAAATGCGAATTATAAAAAAGAATTTAGAAACGTTTTTTCTGATTCCATTTCCAAAAAAACGCTAAATAGTTTATATAAAACGGGTCAAGAAATTATTACAGAACTTTACAGTTTTGGAGTTTTAAGTGAAAATTATAATTTTTCGAATGAAAGAGCTATAGCAATTCTTGATGGGCGTGTTAAAAAGCAGGATGGTTTTTATTCAGATTTAGTAAAGCAAGATGCCGTTTCAGCTCTTATTACTGCCTCCTTATTAAAAAATAATGCTAATACAAATAAAACTGATTTTGTTTCATTATTTTTTGATTTAATTGAGCCTAATTTAACTTTTAATGAGTCTTTTACAGAAAAGGGTATACAAGAAGCATTAAGCAAAATAGCTTATTCCAGAGATAATGTTGAAACGGGCACTATAATAATAGCCAAAGGTGTAGTAGTTGATGCCGATAAATATCAGATTTTAAAATCATTACAATCTGAATACGAATCGCAGGTTTGGACTAAATCAAATTATAACTGGATACTATTTGCGTACACTATTTTAGTATCGTTAGCCTTATTAATGTTGCTTTTGTTTTTGAGAAAATATAGAAAAGAGGTGTTCGAAAACAACACCAAAGTCACCTTTATTTTCTTTAATATTTTTTTAATGATATTTATAACAACACTGGTTATAAATTACGATTCCCAATTTATTTACGTTGTACCTATTTGTATTTTACCCTTAATATTTAAAGCCTTTTTTGATGCGCGATTGGGTATGTTTGCTCACGTTATTACGGTGTTACTTTTAGGGTTTATTGTACCAAATAGTTATGAGTATATGTTTCTTCAAATTTTGGCAGGTATTGTTACAATATTAACTGTTTCAGAATTGTACAAACGCGCCAATCTATTTATCTCTGTTGCACAAATAACCTTAATATATATTATTGCATATTTCGCCTTTTTTGTTATTCATGAAGGAAGTGTTGATAATATTAAATGGGAAATGTTTGTCTGGTTTATTTTAAGTGGTTTGGCTACCTTATTTGTGCAACCTTTAATTTATGCCTACGAAAAAATTTTCGGATTGGTTTCAGATGTATCTCTTTTAGAATTGACCGATACAAATTCAAAACTTCTTAAAGAACTTTCAAACAAAGCACCCGGAACCTTTCATCATTCCTTAAATGTAGCAAATCTTGCTGAAGCATCTGCCAACGAAATAGGCGCCAATGCTATGTTAGTTAGGGTAGGAGCTTTGTATCATGATATTGGTAAAATGAAAAACCCTACGTATTTTACAGAGAATCAATCTACAGGAATTAATCCTCATGACGAACTATCTTCTAAAGAAAGTGCAAGAATAATTACGGCGCATGTAATTGATGGTATTGAAATAGCTAAAAAGAATAATTTGCCAGATCGAGTTATTGATTTTATACGAACCCACCATGGTACAAGCGTTGTTTATTATTTTTATATGCAAGAGATAAAAGATTTTGATGAGGTAGATAAATTAGATTTTAGTTACCCGGGCCCTAAACCTTTTAGTAAAGAAACGGCTATTTTAATGATGTGTGATAGTGTTGAAGCCGCTTCAAAAAGCTTAAAAGAACCCACATCAACTAAAATAGACGCATTCGTTGAAAGCATCGTAGATAAGCAGATTGAAGATGGCCAATTTTTGAATGCTAACATAACTTTTAAAGAGATTCAATCTATAAAAAAAGTGCTAAAACACAAGCTAGCAAATATTTACCATTTGCGAATAGAATACCCTGAATAAAATATAAAAAAAATAAATAAAATAGTTGCGTTCTTATTAAGTATAGATTACATTTGCAACCGCAATTTTATTGCATAAGTTCATACCAAATGTTAGGAGAGGTGCCAGAGTGGTAATGGAGCAGTTTGCTAAACTGTCGACGGGTAACTGTCGCCAGGGTTCGAGTCCCTGTCTCTCCGCAAATTACAGATAACCAAATCGGGGTGTAGCGTAGCCCGGTTATCGCGCCTGCTTTGGGAGCAGGAGGTCGCAGGTTCGAATCCTGCCACCCCGACGAAAAAAAATCCAACACAATTATTGTGTTGGATTTTTTTGTTTATAAATATTCCAACCCTGTTTAAAAAATTAGACTTTCCTATAGAATTAAAACAGACCTTGAAAATAAAACCATCTTTATTGGTATTTAATTTTTCAGACCTAATTTACTTAAAATAGTATCTAATAAGCACCATTTTGTTAGAGATGATTGCAATAAATTTGCTCCAATAAATGCTGTAAACCATAACCAATTTTGGTTTACATAAAAAGCAAGCAACAAGCTTGCAAGTATAAATGTTCCTACGATAGCTCTAAAAATTCTGTTTTTCATTTTGATTTGTATTAGTTTGATTTTTCTATGTTTAAAACGGATAAATGGATGTGTGACATCGTTTTTTGAGTACTATTAAAGTCATTAGTTAATTCAAACAGTTTATCAACATTTTCTTTTTTTACAAAAGCATAAAAAAGAATGGATTCTGTTTGGTTCATTTCACTTGAAAACCAATTCGATTCAACAGCATCTTCTGTACTGTCCCGATATCCTGTAACTTCTTTAAAGGAAAAAGTTTTAACATGGGCTTTCTTAAGATGTAATTTGATGTCTTTTTTAAATTGTTTTATTGCGGTAATAATAACTAGCTTCATATGTTTCTATTTATTTATTCTTCTTCTTCTAATGATTCATCTTTTTCCCATTTTTTACGTTCCGTTATGTAATAAATTAATGGTACAACAATTAAAGTAAGGATGGTAGATACAATGGCTCCTGCTACTAATGAGATGGCTAATCCTTGAAAAACAGGATCGAATAATATAATAGAAGCCCCAATAACAACAGCGCCTGTGGTTAATAAAATAGGAGTTGTTCTAACAGCCCCAGCATCTATAATGGCTTGTTTTAATGGAATGCCATCGTTTAATCGGATTTCAATAAAATCAATCAATAACACCGAGTTTCTTACCATGACGCCAGCTAAAGCTATCATGCCTATAAATGAGGTTGCAGTAAAGAACGCTCCTAAAATCAAGTGACCTAATACAATCCCAACCAATGAAAGCGGAATAGCAACCATCATAACCAGTGGAGTTTTAAAGTTTTGAAACCACCCTACAATAAGCATGTAAATAATAACGATTACTATTAAAAAGGCTGCTCCTAAGTCACGGAAAACCTCCAAGGTTATTTGCCATTCGCCATCCCATTTTACTGTAAAATCGGTTTCTTCAGTAGGGGAATCTACGTATAATTCGTTTATTTTATAGCCTTTTGGAAGTTTAATTTTTTGAAGTTTTTCATTCATTCCTAAGATAGCGTACACAGGACTTTCCAATTCCCCAGCCATATCAGCCAAGACATAAACTACTCTTTTTTGGTCTTTTCTGTAAATGGTTTTTTCTAAAGTTTCTTTTTTAACCGAAACTAAATCACTTATAGGAATAACATTACCACGATTTCCTTTAATTTTTAAATTTTGAATATCTTGGAGCGATGTTTTATCTTTGTCATCTAAAGAAAGCACAATGCTTACATTATCGTTAGAAGTTTCATCATACAAATTAGCAATTGGATATTCTCTGAGCAAATAGGTTAAATTTTCAACTATTTGTTGTGGCGCAATACCATGAAGCATGGCTTTTTCTTTGTCGACTTCCAAGCGGTATTCAATTTGATTTGCTTCTACCATCCAATCGACATCAACCACATCTACTGTATTTTCTAAAATAGTTTTAACTTGTTTAGCTACTTTAATTTGATCTTCATAATTTGGTCCGTAAACTTCGGCAACTAAGGTTGAAAGTACTGGAGGCCCTGGCGGAACTTCTACAATTTTTACATTCGCGTTATATTTTTGAGCGATTTTATGAATGTTAGGACGTACAATTTTTGCAATATCATGACTTTGTAAATCTCTATCTTCCTTATGCAAAAGATTCACTTGTATATCAGCCATATTACTACCACCACGCAAATCGTAATGACGTACCAAACCGTTGAAAGTAATAGGGGCAGAGGCTCCAATATAGTTTTGGTAATCAACAACTTCAGGCACTGATTTTAAGTACTGAGTAATTTCTTGGGTAACAACAGCCGTTCTTTCTAAAGTGGTACCTTCTGGCATATCAATAACTACCTGAAACTCATTTTTGTTATCAAAAGGCAACATTTTTACAACCACCGATTTGGTAAAAAACATTAAAACAGATCCTAATAGTAACACCCCCGTAATTGCAAACAATACATGTCTCTTTTTAGAATTATCTAAAAATGGTTGCTCAATTTTCTTATAGACTTTATAAATACTACTAGTTTCTAAACCAGTATCCTCTTTCTGGCCTTGTTTATCTTTTTCTTGTAATAAATGATATCCTAAATAGGGAGTAACCGTTAATGCGACAAATAATGATAATATCATTGCAATAGAAGCTCCAATAGGCATCGGACTCATATAAGGCCCCATCATACCCGATACGAACGCCATAGGTAAAATAGCAGCTATCACCGTAAATGTTGCTAAAATGGTTGGGTTTCCTACCTCATTAATGGCATAAATGGCGGCTTGTTTAAATGGCAAACGCTTCATTTTAAAATGCCTGTGCATGTTTTCGGCAATAATAATACTATCATCGACCACAATACCCACTACAAATACTAATGCAAAAAGCGTAATTCGGTTTAACGTATAACCTAACATATAGTATGCAAACAAGGTTAATGCAAAGGTTAATGGAACCGAAAAGAATACCACCAATCCACCACGCCAACCCATAGCGAGCATGACTAAAATAGTAACAGCTAATATGGCAACACCTAAGTGCAATAACAGTTCACCCACTTTGTCTGATGATGTTTCACCATAATTTCTGGTAACATCAATATGAACATCAGAGGGAATTAAGTTTGCTTTTAACTTGTCGACGTGTGTTAAAATATTGTCAGATATATTCATCGCATCGGCACCTTTTACTTTCGATATTGAAATGGTAACGGCAGGATATTCCGATTTATAGTCTTTAAAACCTTCGTTGGTTTGACCAAATCCAAAAGACACATAACTTTTTGGTGATGATGGACCATCTTGAATAGTTGCCACTTGCTTTAAGTAAATAGGCATATTGTTATTTATGCCAATAACTAAATTTTCAACATCTTCGGCAGTTTCTAAAAAGCGTCCGGTTGTAATTAAGTACTCCGTGTCATTATTTACAAAAGCTCCTGATTGCGCGCTGCTGTTATTCGCTTGAATCATTTGCATAATACCCAAGGCGTCCACACCACTTCCAGCCATTTTATCTTTATCTAAAATCACTTTTAGCTCGCGGTTTCTGCCTCCAATCACTTTTGTAATCGAAACATCTTTAACCTTTTCAATTTCCGAAGTCAATTCTTCTGCAATTTGGCGTAACTGAAAATCATCATAATTCTCACTCCAAAGTGTTAAACCGAGCATTGGTACATCGTCAATGGACCGTGTTTTAACCACCGGTTTGTAAACCCCTCGCGGAAACATATTTTCGTGCTTCATCAACTCGTCATAAAGTTTTACATACGAGCGTTCGGTATCTTCACCCACATAAAACTGAACCACCATAACCGCTTGCCCGTTCATAGCCATACTATGCACGTGCTCAACGCCTTTAATATTCGAAATAATTTTTTCTAAAGGCTTTACAACCCTATTTTCAATTTCGGCAGGATTCGCACCAGGATACTCAACCAACACGTCGGCCATAGGTACATTAATCTGTGGTTCTTCCTCTCTTGGAATAAGAAACGAACTGTAAACACCAATGATCATCAAGCCAATCATCAACAAAATGGTAAGCTTCGAGTTGATGAAAAAGTGGGCAATTTTACCCGAAATACCTTCTTGCATTTTTATATTTTTTTGGGCGTTTTAACAGGCTATACGTTGCAATCTTTTTTTTGTTCCGTCATTGCGAAGTAAATTTTTTATTTTACTGTGGCAATCTTTTGCGATAAAATGACGTTTATAAATTCAAAAAAAAGGATTTTCACTGCTATCCTTAACGCATTAATTATTATTGAATATTTACTTTGGCACCATTAAATAATTTCCCGTCAGCAGAAATGATGTACGATTCGTTAGCTGACAATCCTGATAAAACTTCCACCTGATTCCCATAAGCTCTACCCAAACGCAACCAGCGTAATAAGGCTGTACTGTTTTCGCTAACCGTATAAATGCCATAAAGCTGACCTTTTGTAACTAAAACTTCTTTTGGGACTAAAACCATTTCTGTTTTTTTCTGAGTTTCTACTGGAAATTGAACGGTTACAAACATGCCAGATAAAACGGGTACATCTGTTTTATCTAAAGCAATTTTTACCATGTATTGTCCACCCGTATTTAGTGCCGAATGGCTTACTTCAGTCACTTTACCTTTAACTGTTTTATTAATTGATTTCACAAGTACGTTTACTAAACTGCCAGACGATATTTTAGAAATATCACTTCCTGGCACGTTGGCTGCTACTTCAAAGTTCCCGGGTGTTTCAACCGAAATTAAAGGTATTCCCGGGTTTGCCATAGCACCTACTTCTACGGTTTTACCAGTAACAATTCCGCTAAAAGGCGCTGTTATATTTGAATATGCTAATTGTGCATTAATTTCATTTTTCATTTGATTGGCAACTTCTAAACGCGCTTTTGCCATTTCGTAATGCGTTGTCATATCATCAAATTCTTTTTGAGATACACTGTTGTCGGCCAATAAACTTTTAAATCTGTTATAATCTTTACTGGCATTATTAAAAGCAGCAGTAGCCTCTGTTATACCAGCATTTACCTGTGCTTTTTTAGCTTGTAAATCAGTATTTTTTATAGAAACTAATAATTGGCCCTTAGTAACTTTATCACCAACTTTTACATGAACTTTAGTGACATAACCCATCATACGTGTACTTATATTAGCACTGTTTACCGCTTCAATAGTTCCACTTGCGGTTAAAAATGGGCTTCCTGTATTTTCGGTTAAGGCACTTACTTTAACAGGAATAGCAATCGTATTATCAGCTAGTTCCTTTTTGTTGTCACTACCGCAACTTATTACAAAAAGTGATATTGCAATTATTGCGAATATGTATGTATATTTCTTCATTGTGTTATTTTTTTATTTGGTGTTTATTTTTAACCTGGAGTACACGAATGTTTTATGTTTATTCTTTCGTTAAAAAATCTAAATATGCTTGTGTGTAATTGTATTCAAAAATAGTTTGGTAATATTCTAATTGCTTTTGTGCATATTGTGTTTCAGCCATTAGTAAATCAGATGTTTTTTCTAAACCTTCTTTAAATCTGTTTGTTCTAATTCGAAAGGATTCTTTCGATTGTTCTAAAGCTAAAGCCGTTAGGTTTAATTTGTTTTCGGCGTCAATAACCGTGCGTTTTGCTTTGTTTAATTCTAAATTGGTTTGAGACACATATTGTTCGTATTGTAGTTTTGATTTTTCAAATTCTGATCTGCTTTTTTGTGCTTTTCCAATACGTTTCGATCCTTGAAAAATATCCCAGCTTAATTGTGCTCCAATTATATATCCATTAGCATCTCCTTGAAAAACTTGGTCGTCGTATAACTCATAACTTCCAAAAGCATTTAAGCTTGGAAGAAATGCCATTTTATCAGCTTTATTCATATTATCATAAGCGTTTGAAGCGAATGCCATAGCTTTAATATCAGAACGATTTTCAGATATTTTCATATCGTTTTTATCATCCATTTTATTAATAGTTAAACTATCAATAGGGTGATATACAACGTATGTTTCGTCGTTCATTAAAAAAGACAGATAATTTGATACGTTTTGTACATTACTCTTGGCAGTTTGTAGTTGGTTTTTAACTTCGGTAACATGTACTTCAATATTTAAAATATCGGCACGTTGTAAATAGCCTTGTTTAAAACTGTTATCAGCTAACGTTTTGTTAGATTTAGCAGCTTGTAAAGCTTTTTCTAAAACAGCAACACCTTTATACGCTAATTGTAGTTGCATATAGGCTTTTTCGACTTCAAGGGTTAAATATTCTTTTGTTCTTTGAGATTGCAACGACATGGCGTCCATTTTAGCTTTGGCCGCTTTACGTTGATACATACCATCGATATTAATTAATGGTTGTTGAATTTCTAGTTTGGATGCAAAATTTTGAGTCAGACTTGGGTCATTTAACAAAGCAGGATTAAAATCATTTTGAGTTAAGATTCCCTGATTTAATTTTGACCCAAAAGCCATTAACGGATTGGTAGTGGAAATGCCGGTGTGAGAGACGGAGATATTTGGTAAAAAAACAGCATTAGTTTGTCGGTAATCTGCTCTGGCTCCCTTAAAATCTTCGTTAGAAATTTTAAGTGTTTGGTTGTCTTCAGAAACTTTGATCAAAACTTCAGTCTTAGTAATAGAAACCAACTGTTGTGCCTCAAGTAATGTTACAAAGCTTAAAAACACAATACTAAAATGATATATTTTTTTATTCATTGTTTTTAATTTTATATTGCAAATGTATGGTAGACAAAGACTGTAGTAAGTAACTTATGTTACCAAGTATTTATATATAAAAATTTGAAATAATTTTTTGTATATACTGGTTGAAAAACAAGTGTGCCATGTCTTCCATTCCCTTTTTTTGTAGATTTAATTTTTGGGTTGATACGAATGTGAATTCTATAAGTAATCCAATACCAATAATAACAGCCATAGAAAGTGTCATTATTGAATTGATAACAAAATTTAAAACAGGTTTATTCATAAAAAATTATTGAGGCCATAATGTAACCTTCTTACAATTAAGCAACAATGCTATTTATCAGGAATAAATGAGAATTTCGATGGTCTTTTACCTGGATTTTAAGTTTTTTTTCGCAACTAACAAACCGCTAACCCATTGATAATAAAAGCATAAATAAGTGTTTTTGAAAGTTTCGGTAGAATATCTGTAAAAGAAGCTTCTTTAACCATAACCATAACCATGTGCATGACCTGAACAAAATATTTAATAGGATTAAATTCAGTAATAGCTTGAGCCCATTTTGGCATACTTTCAATAGGCGTGAATAAACCACTCATTAAAATAAAAATGACCATAAAAAACCAGGAGATAAACATGGCTTGTTGTTGAGATTCAGTGAAGTTTGAAATAAATAGCCTATTTTATTAAAAGCGCTTTATTTTTTTTTTGAACTAATCCAGATTGTCTCCAAACTTGTTTTTTGCCTTTAATTGGAAGCCCGAAGTGAACTATAAAAATCTTTTTTTTGTGCTTTAAAATAGTTGGATTAAAGTTAAATAGTTATCAGCCGTATATAGCTGGCAACCAAAATTAAAAGGTATTGACCCAAGCAAACTGCTGGTTTATAATACGTTCTTTTTCCGAATTTAGAAAATCTAGATAAGCTATTGCCACAGGTGATAGTTTTTTCGATTTTAGCCATATTAAGTTCCATGCCGTACAAATAGGTAAACCTTTAATAGGAACAATCTGAAAATCCTTATTTTTTAGTTCATTTCTAATACCTATAAGTGGCATGATAGAACATCCCAAGCCAGAAAGAACAGCTTGTTTAACCGCTTCATTTGAAGTTAATTCTATCTTTTTCTTCACCAAAAACTTATTTTTTGATATGAACGTTTCCATAGCATTTCTTGTTGCAGATCCTTGTTCTCTATAAATTAAAGGAAATTCCTCAAAAATCTTTTTCATGGGCAAACCTTTTTTGAGTACTAATTCACTACTTGCTAGGAAAAAAAGTTTATTCGGCATAAGTTCTACCTTATTGACAATGAGTTTCTTGGGCAAAACTGATACCAATGCAAAATCGACTTCATTCTGTTCTAAGCTTTCAACCACTCTAGATTTATTGGTTACGTCCACTATTAGGTCAACCCCTTCATTTTGTTTCATAAAATCGGACAAAAAATAAGGTATCACATATTTCGCTGTAGAGACCACCGATATTTTGAGACGACCGGAAAGTTCACCCTGATACGCCAACGTTTTATAATTAATAGCATGAACTTCGTCAAGAATTTTCTCCGCAGCATTTGCTATTTCCATCCCAAAATCAGTAACGTAGAGTTGTCTTCCCACAACTTCTGTTAATGGAATAGGGAACTGATTTTGAAAATTTTTTAGCTGAATTGAGACCGCAGGTTGTGTAAGATGTAGGCTTTCTGAAGCTTTGGTTATACTCTTTAGCTGAGTTATTCTCAAAAAAATCAGAAGTTGGTGAAGCGTGTAATGCATAAATATTATTTATAAATAAGATAGCAAATATAAATAAAAACATATGAATATAATATCTAAAATTTGTTCCAACAAATAAAAGGTAAATAACTAATACATTTTAAAAATTAATTATCATGGAAACAAAAGAATTAACAAAATCAGAAAAAACCACCAAAAAGATTCAATTGGTACAAGGAAGATTTACACCTTCTGAAGCATCTCATGTTATCATGAACCTTATTGAAGAAAAAATCAACTTTCATAAATTACAAAGACTTCAAATTTGGGAAGGTAACCACAAATGCAAAACAGAACAACTAGATGGACGAATTAAAGAACTAGAGGAAGAGAAACGCATTGCAAGAGATTTCATTAACAGCGCTCGAGGGTTTGGACAAAATTTAGAAATTCATGGTACCCTAGAAATCACAATTATTGAATAATACCCAAATAAAACAAACAAATGATGTAAATATCAAAAGCAACTCAGACACAAATAGCTGGACTATCGGCTCTAGTGTTCTTCATTGCGATCGCCTATTTGCGTTATCGTATTTTTCTGGATATGATCTTTTGTGCAGGTCTCCTTTTGAAATGCTTTTTATTTTCAAAATTCGAGGCCAAAGCAATAGAAGAAAAACTAATAGCAACGAAAATGAATAGAAAGATCCTTAAAAACTTTAAAATGACTCTTAAAAATAATTTAGACATGAATACATCACAGAACCCAATTGGCAATCGTGAAGACATCCAAAAGCTAACTGTTTCTCAACTTGTAACCTCATTCTTGTGGCTTTTGTTTGCCGGTTGTGTTGTACATCTTATTCTTAACTTCACGGCCATGCCCCAATGGTATTTGGGAAGTGCCTTCAGAATCAACGGCTTTACTATTTTAATCTGGACAACAGTCACCTTTTTCAGTGCCGTTGTAAGCAGTTTTTCAGGCAATTATCTTAAGGGATTTAAATTTCATTCCCGGTTTATGATACTCTGTTTGGGTTTTACATTATCCGTGATGCTCTTGGTTATGTCCAATCATATCATCTTCTTGCTTTTAAGTTGGTTGATAATGGGATTTTTTATGTCTAGATTGATTGGTATCGATGCAGACTGGGGCGAAGCGAGGGAAGCTTCTAGATTTACCCAAAAATACTTTTTGACAGGCACATTATTTTTGAGTATAGGTGTCCTACTGTTGGCTTTTAAGAGTCAGGAGTTCACAGTGAGCGGATTGTCTGCCTTGGTAAATGAGTTACCGTTATATATAACTATCATATCTGGACTGTGCATCATTGCGGCAGCCATCGTACAATCAGCAATATATCCGTTTCATCGTTGGTTGCTTTCTGCAATGACTGCACCAACACC
>JBNMNO010000050.1:0-18687 GCA_051275695.1 Mariniflexile sp. | reverse complement strand
TGGTACTCATATTAAAGCTGCCGACGATTTAAAACGTACCATGAACACCGTTATTTTGGCTATGGTACCATGTTTACTTTTCGGAATGTTTAATGCAGGATATCAGCATAACTTAGCTGTTGGCGATATTCAAGCAGTAGCAGGAAGTTTTTTTAGTTCAGAATTTTGGACTTTAGCTAATTTTATTATTGGTTTCTGGAAAATTATTCCCTTAGTCATTGTTTCTTATGGAGTTGGTTTAGGAGTTGAATTCTTATTCGCTATTATTAAAAAACACGAAGTTGAAGAAGGCTATCTTGTAACAGGTATGTTAGTGCCACTTATTGTGCCTATTGATATTCCTTTATGGATGTTGGCTGTGGCTGTGATATTTGGTGTAGTAATAGGAAAAGAAGTATTTGGTGGAACTGGAATGAATATTCTAAATCCAGCATTAACCATTAGAGCCTTTTTATTCTTTGCTTATCCAACCTGGATGTCAGGAGATAAAGTTTGGGTTGAAGGTGCGGTTGCTAGAGATAAAGCCATTGCGGCAGGTCAAAATTTAGATGCTATTTCGGGTGAAACCGTTTTAGGGGCTTTGGCACAAGGTAAAGAAATTGCCTATTCAACTTGGGATATGTTCTATGGGTTTATACCCGGTTCTGTAGGTGAAACATCAACACTTTTAATTCTATTAGGAGGTTTATTTTTAATCTTTTCTAAAATAGGAAGTTGGAGAATTATGTTGTCGTCTGTATTAGGAGCTCTTACTATAGGATTAATATTTAATCAAATTGTAGCTGCTGGAATTATAGCCGAAGGCAGTAAATTTTATGGATTAATGAACACCCCATTTTGGGAACACTTGATTATAGGAGGTTTTGCTTTCGGTACTGTGTTTATGGCAACAGATCCTGTTACTGCGTCTCAAACCAATAAAGGAAAATGGTATTACGGATTTTTAGTTGGATTTATTTCTATCTTAATTCGTGTATTCAACCCTGCTTACCCCGAAGGTGTGATGTTAGCTATTTTATTGATGAATGTATTTGCACCCACTATTGATCATTACGTGGTACAAGGGAATGTAAAACAAAGAATGAAACGTCTAAAAGCAAAAACGGCATAGCGATGGGAAATAAAACAGATAAAAATTCATACACCTTACTATTCGCCATTGGAATGGTATTAGTAGTAGGTTCTTTATTAGCTTTTGCGGCTTCGTCCTTAAAACCGAATATTACAGAAAACGAGCGCTTAGAAAAACAACAAAATATTTTGTATGCAATGGGTGTGAACGAAAATGAAGGTACAACTGCAAATTTTGTGTCTACAGATAAAGCTCCGAAATTGTTTAAAGAGTATATCAAAAAACAATTAGTAATACAAGGAGGTAAGACTGCCGAAGATACTTTAGCATATTTAGTTGATGTTAAAAAAGAGAAAACTTTAGCTAAAGAAGCAGGTTATAACAGACGTTTACCACTATTTGTTGGAGAAAAAGAGGGTAAAACATTTTACATTGCTCCAATACGCGGTAAAGGACTTTGGGATGCTATTTGGGGTTATGTAGCTCTAGATAAAGATATGGTTGTGCAAGGTGCTTACTTTGATCATAAAGGAGAAACCCCTGGTCTAGGTGCTAACATCAAACAACGTTTCTTTATGGACGATTTTATTGGCGAACATTTATTGGATGAATCAGGTAATTTTATTGGAATTACAGTTGCAAAAGGAAATGCAGATCCAAAAAACAACGACAAAACAGATAATGAGGTCGATGCCATTGCTGGCGCAACTATTACTGGTGACGGTGTTACGGCAATGATTAAAAGCGATTTAAAATTATACATGCCATATTTCAACAACTTAAAAAACAATTAATTTATGGGACTTTTATCAAAAAAAGACAGCAAATTAATATTAGATCCATTAGCAGATAACAACCCAATTACAATTCAGGTACTTGGTATATGTTCTGCTCTAGCAATTACTGCAGAATTAAAAGCATCTATAGTAATGGCAATCTCTGTATTATTTGTATTAGGCATAGGAAACGTTGTTATTTCTTTAATGCGAAACATCATCCCTTCTAAAATTAGAATTATTGTACAATTAGTTGTTGTAGCAGCTCTTGTAATTATAGTGGATTTAGTTTTAAAAGCATTTGCATATGAATTGAGTAAAACACTTTCTGTTTTCGTAGGATTAATTATTACCAACTGTATTATCATGGGTCGTTTTGAAGCTTTTGCTTTAGCAAATGGTCCTTGGCGTTCATTTCTTGATGGAATAGGTAATGCTGCAGGATATGGTTTAATACTTGTTATTGTAGGATTCTTTAGAGAGTTATTAGGTTCTGGAACCTTATTAGGTTTTCCTGTTTTAGGAAATCCAATTCCTGGTGAACTTTCTGGATTATACGCATTGGGTTATGAAAATAACGGTTTTATGCTCTTATCACCCATGGCATTAATAGTGGTAGGAATTATTATTTGGATACAACGTAGTAGAAACACAGCATTAATAGAAGACTAAAAATAGTTTATAGTTGATAGTTGTTGG
Organism: Mariniflexile sp.; assembly: GCA_051275695.1. Classification (GTDB taxonomy): domain Bacteria; phylum Bacteroidota; class Bacteroidia; order Flavobacteriales; family Flavobacteriaceae; genus Mariniflexile. The sequence continues at coordinate 16,140 of JBNMNO010000050.1, read as the reverse complement.
TTTATAGTAATTGGCCAAAAACTAAAAACAAACAACTAAAAACCAAAACATATGGAATATATAGAATTATTTTTAAAATCAATATTCATAGACAACATGGTGTTTGCAACATTCTTAGGAATGTGCTCATACCTAGCGGTATCGAAAAAAGTAAATACAGCAGTGGGTCTTGGAGCAGCAGTTATATTTGTACTAGCCATTACAGTGCCTTTAAACTGGTTATTAGATCAATATCTTTTACAACCTGGAGCTTTATCTTGGTTAGGGGAAGAATATGCGTCATACGATTTAAGTTTCTTGTCGTTTATCATGTTTATTGCGACTATCGCAACTATGGTGCAATTGGTAGAAATAGTGGTTGAAAAATTTTCACCATCATTATATAACTCACTTGGTATTTTCTTACCACTTATTGCTGTAAACTGCGCTATTTTAGGGGGATCATTATTTATGCAGTCTCGTGAAATACCTACTTTAGGATTAGCGACAGTTTATGGAGTTGGTTCTGGTATTGGTTGGTTTTTAGCCATTCTTGCCATTGCCGCTATTCGTGAGAAAATTAGATATTCAAACGTGCCGCCGGCCTTGAGAGGATTAGGCATTACATTTATTATTACTGGATTAATGGCTATTGGGTTTATGAGTTTTGGAGGAATGTTAACAGGTGGTGATGATGAGGCTGAAAAAGAAACTAAAACAGCTCAGTCAGAAATTAAAGTGAAATCTGATGTCACGTTGAGTGCAGTCGAAACATCTGAGAAAGATAAAGAAGTGTTAGCTAACAACATTAAAGTAAATGAGTAATATGATTTTAGCCGCAGGGACATTAGGAACAGTAATAGCAACAGTAACCGCTTTTTTAATAATTACATTGTTATTGGTAGCTTTACTATTAGTTGTGAAACAAAAATTATCACCATCGGGTCCAGTAAAGATTACGATTAATGGTGAAAAAGTAATAGAAGTAGCTTCGGGTGGAAGTTTACTGTCTACGTTAGGAAATCAAAAAATATTTTTACCATCGGCATGTGGTGGTGGTGGAACTTGTATTCAGTGTGAATGTCATGTATTAGAAGGTGGAGGTGAAGCCCTGCCAACCGAAACACCACATTTTTCGCGTAAAGAGTTACAACATGGTGCGCGTTTAGCTTGTCAGGTTAAAGTAAAACAAGACATGAATATTACTATTCCTGAAGAAGTTTTTGGGATTAAAAAATGGGAAGCTACCGTAGTTCGTAACTACAACGTGGCCTCTTTTATTAAGGAATTTGTTGTTGAAATTCCTGAAGATATGGGCTATAAAGCTGGTGGATATATTCAAATTGAAATTCCACAATGTGAAGTGAAGTTTTCTGATATGGATATTACAGCACATCCAGAAGAACATGATACTCCTGATAAATTTCAAGCAGAATGGGATAAATTCAAGCTTTGGGATTTAGTAATGAAAAATAATGAAACCGTTGAGAGAGCCTACTCGATGGCGTCTTATCCAGCAGAAGGCAGAGAAATTATGTTAAATGTACGTATTGCAACACCTCCGTTTGATAGAGTGAAAGGTGGTTGGATGGATGTTAATCCTGGTATTGCGTCTTCATACATATTCAACCAGAAAAAAGGGGATAAAGTAACTATTTCTGGACCTTATGGTGAATTCTTTATCAATGAATCTGATTCTGAAATGTTGTATGTGGGTGGTGGTGCTGGAATGGCTCCTATGCGTTCACACTTATATCATTTATTCAGAACTTTAAAAACAGGCAGAAAAGTAACCTATTGGTATGGTGGTCGTTCTAAACGTGAGTTATTCTATTTAGATCACTTCCACAAATTGGAAAAAGACTTTCCTAACTTTAAATTCTATTTAGCATTATCTGAACCTATGCCTGAAGATAATTGGAAGGTTAAAGCAGATATTGACGCCCCAGGGGATGGTTTTGTTGGGTTTATACATAATTGTGTTATAGATAATTATTTGAGCAAACACGAATCGCCAGAAGATATTGAATTGTATTTCTGTGGACCACCATTAATGAACAAAGCTGTTCAGAAAATGGGAGAGGATTTTGGTCTTGCCGATGAGAACATAAGATTTGATGATTTTGGAGGATAGAATTCCCGTAAAAGCAGAATTCATACAAAAGATTCTATAATATTAAACCTGTTAAGTTTTAATGCTTGACAGGTTTTTTTACATCTATTTAGTTCAAGTTTTTTAGTGTTTTTTTTGCGTTATCGATTGCAGTGGCATCCTTTTTTGAGGCACGATAAAAAGATAGAACGGAAAGCGCGACCCTTGTGGTAACGCCCGATAAAAATGTTTATTTATTGATTTGTTTTAATTTAATAGGAGAGTGCGTACTTTGGTTTATTGTTTTCAACTTCAAAAAGTTTGGAATAATCCATGACATTGCTAACTCCATCTAATTGACACAAAAACGCCAGGACTTCGCAAAGGCCGTTAAATAAAACATCCTTATCTGATGGGTTTTTAGGTTTTTTACAATGGCTATAAAGTGCACCTTCATACCCACAACCTTTTAAAAATGAGGCTTCAATTTGTAAAAGTTCAAGTGGTGTATAGCCATTAAATTTTCGTCCCAAATTTTGATGGACTCTACCAACGTAGTTAAGTTTTATTGAACCATGAATATCGGTTAGGTGTTTCCAACTGTCTTTATTATCCAGTATGTTTCCAACAGCACATTGTTTACAACACTCGGGATGCAATTCATTATTGTGAAATGCATTATATAGTTTTTTAATAGCCAAATCTAGCCTTTGTGAAGTTTTCATCGCTTTATGATTTTAATTCTAATTTATTAAAAAATATTGACTTTTCCTAAATCGGAATTTCAAAACACCAACGGTAAGAAAAACTTAAACATAAGGACTAATAAAATAATGGAAATTAAATTGATGATTAAACCTACTCGTGCCATTTCACTTACTTTTATATAACCACTGGCAAATACAATAGCATTTGGAGGGGTCGCCATAGGAAGCATAAAGGCGCAACTGCTGGCTATTGTTACAGGAATTAGAAGGTAAAGAATAGGAATATTTAGCCCAATAGCGATACCAGCAACCACTGGTGCCAATACAGCCGTTAAAGCTACGTTACTCATTAACTCAGTCATGAAAAGCATTAGAATTATTAATAAAGTGGCAGTGAGTAAAACGCCAATATTGCTATTAGAAATACTAGTTGCTATCATATCTACAATACCACTATCAGACATGCCATTTGCCAATGCTAAACCACCACCAAATAAAATTAAAATGCCCCATGCCAGTTTTTGAGTGTCATTCCATTGAAGAATAAAATCGCCTTTTTTCAAGTTAAACGGAATGGTAAATAATGCTAGGGCGCCAAAAATACTAATCATAGTATCTGATAAATCAAGATTTGGGATTATTGAATTTATAACACTTCTAAAAACCCAAAGAAAAACGGTTACTGCAAATATGAGTAATACACGCTTTTCTTTAGCGCTTGTTTTTCCTAATTTTTTAAGTTCAGAATCTATAACATCTTTAGAGGTGTTAAAAACTAAGCCTTCATTTGGAAACATCCATTTTATCATTACAAAATAGATAATGGCTATTAAAATAATTGAAAATGGTAATCCTATAATCATCCACTTAAAAAATGAAATTTCAATATGATATTCGTTTTCAAGTAGCCCTATTAAAATGGAGTTTGGTGGTGTTCCAATAACCGTAGCAATACCTCCGGCATTAGCCGCAAAGGCAATACCTAGCATGACGCTAATAGCAAAATTCTGGTCGTTTTTGGTAAAACCATCGGCATCATTAATAAGTAAATGTATAACGGACAAAGCAATAGGAAGCATTACCACTGCACAAGCGGTATTACTTATCCACATACTCATAAAACCCGTAGCAATCATAAAACCGAGAATTACTTTATTGGGAGTGGTTCCCGTTTTTTTGATGATATTCAATGCAATACGTTTATGAAGATTTACTTTCTCTAATGCTAAAGCCAAAACAAAGCCGCCAAAAAATAGAAACACAATAGGGCTACCGTAGTTAGCACCAACATCAGCAATAGGCATGACTTTAAAAATGGGAAACAATAATAAAGGTAATAACGCAGTAACAGAAATGGATACAGCTTCCGTAATCCACCAGCAAACCATCCATAAAGCCGTGGCTATTACCGTATCAGCTTTGTTAGAAATAATATCAGAAGGTAAAAGTTGAACAATAATAAATAATATAGGGCCTAAGAAAAGACCAATTATTTTGGAGTAGGGATACTTTGTCATAGATGATTTTGACTAAATTTATTAGTCATTATTTTAAATCCATTGGTTGATTTTGATTTTAAAGTTAAACATTTTTTAATTTTAGCACAGGCAAAAATTTAATATTATTTTTGCAGTATGAGTAAAGCCCTAACCCCACAAGAATTGCATAATTTAGCTATGAATCACGTTGGCAAAGATTTAGAGCAACGTGGTTTTGAGTTTATTTCTATTAATAGTAAGTTAAAAAAGCATCCACAATTTGTTTGTATTGATAAAAACAAGCAATACTATTTTGTAATTGTTAGGGCAGTCATTTTACCAGACAACCCTAATAACTATGATGTTATTTGGATGGAAACTTTTAAAAAACATGCTAGAGAAAAAGATGCCAAAGTACTTTATGCAGGTGTTGGCATTGGAAATATACTCGGAGATAAACTACCTATTTACTTAAATAAAGATTATTTGCTGGAATACAATGGTATTCAAGTTTTAGACACTAATTTGAACTAATAATTAAAGATGCACGAATTAAGATTCAGAACTGTTGGTCATGGCTACCTTAAGCAGCAAACACATAATTTTCGGACAATTATAGTTTCAATAGTTTTTTTTGGTATTCTTTTTTCTTGTGATAAGGAGCAAAAAAACACCAAACTATCAGGGCCAGTATTTGGTACAAGTTATTCTGTTATTTATAATTCAGATATTAATTATGAGCCCCAATTTGATAGTTTGTTTTACGTGATTAATAAATCGATGTCTACCTATCAGGTTAATTCTGATATTTCTAAATTAAATAGAAATGAAAGTCGAGTTGTTGATACCCATTTCATTAAAGTATTTCGTGCTTCAGAAAAAATATATAAAAACACTGAAGGGGCTTTCGATCCTACTATTGGAGCTATTGTTAATGCATGGGATTTTGGACCTGAAGAAAAAATAGCCAATTTAGATAGTTTGAAAATTGATAGTTTGATGCTTTCGGTTGGGTTAAATAAAGTTAAATTAATTGGAAATAAAATTATAAAACCAGAAGGTGCTTTTATAGATTTTAATGCGATTGGCAAAGGTTATGGGGTAGATGTTATTGGCGAATTTTTGGAAAGTAAAAACGTCGAAAATTATTTAGTTGAAATTGGTGGTGAAATAAGAGTAAGAGGAAAAAACGTTGAAAAACAAGCGCCTTGGAAAGTTGGGGTAGAAATGCCACATTTTGATGGTGAGCAATCTATACTTAATGCTATTGAAGTAACTAACGAAGCAATGGCAACCTCAGGAACCTATAGAAAATTTAAGTTAGATAAAGACGGAAACCGGTATGCCCATATTATTGATACTAAAACGGGATATCCGAGTAAAACAAATGTGCTTAGTATTTCGGTGATTGCCGAAAATTGTATGACTGCCGATGGGTATGCCACGGCTTTTAAAACCATGGGAATTGAAAAAGTAAAATCCTTTTTAAAAACACATCCAGAACTTAAAGTATTTTTTGTTTTCGAAAATGATAATAATGAATTTGAAACCTTGTCTTTAAATGGGTTCCCAGAATAATTTTTATAGGCATGTGACTTTTTAGAAAATGTTGTGTCCTATAAGTACTATTAATCTTTTTGGAATATTTTAAAAGTTGGACTGGAATTATTTCAGTTCAGCTTTTTTTTTGAATTTTAAATAGCAGTTAATTTTCACTTGCTTACCACAGGAATAATTTCCCCTTTTGCTAAACAATACCTTGCAATGTCTTCTTCTGAAAGGTTTGAAGTGTAATCAACTTCCTCAACTTTAAAACCTATACTTCTAAGTTTATTAAAATAATCACGACCATAAATACGAACATGGTCGTATTGCCCGAAGATTTTAGCGCGTTCTTTTTTGTCCGTAATTGAATTATCTTGAAAAGTAGTTGCTCTGGATAAGTCCTGCGGAATTTGAATAATACCGATACCACCTACGTTCATAACTCGATATAATTCTTGCATGGCTTTGGTGTCATCTGGAATATGTTCCAAAACATGATTACATAAAATCATATCAAATTCGTCATTTTTAAAGGGTAAATTACAAATGTCTGCTTTAACATCGGCTAAAGGTGAATTCAAATCTGTTGTTACATAATACAGGTTTTTCATTTTTTTAAAGCGCTTGTAAAAGGCCTGTTCCGGTGCGAAATGAAGCACTTTTTTTTCTGATGAAAAGAAGTTTGTTTCATTTTTTAAATACAACCATAGAAGTCTATGTCGCTCTAAGCTTAAAGTTGAAGGTGATAACACATTGTTGCGCTGTTTTCCATAGCCGTAAGGTAAAAAGCTTTTAAAACTTTTACCATCGATGGGGTCGGTATAAGTTGATCCTTTAAGGAAATAAGCTAAGAATGGTCTAATCGCATAACTTAGCCTGATTAGAAATGGCCTTGGAATAAAATTTAGAATGAATTTAAAAAGATTTTTCAACAATTTCGTTTATTTATAATCTTCTCTTACGGGACAAAAAACATCAGACAATCTACAATTGGTAATGGCCTTACCGCCATGCATAACGTTTGATGGAATGGTAACAATCATGCCTGGTTCGTAAATTTTAGTGACACCTCCACAGGTCATTTCAAATTGGCCTTCAATAACTTCTGTAGTTTGCTCATGAACATGGCTGTGAAGTGGAATTTCTGAACCAGATTCAATTTCCCAGAATCCTATGGTGAAGCTTTCCATGTGAACAAAACGTCCTTTAAATCCTTTAAAAATTTCCTTTTGTTCTATATCTGAAATAGTCATAAATTATAAAATTAAAGCTGTTTGTCTAAATTCATCTTCTTCGTTACTTTCAATTCCTAAAGCTTCATATATATATGCAAAGGTGGAAAGTAATTCAGGTTTACCATTAACAAGGGCTATGTCATGCTCAAAATGAGCAGAAGGTTTGTCATCTAAAGTTGTAATAGTCCAACCGTCTTTATGTTGCTTGATGCGATGTGTGCCCAAGTTTATCATTGGTTCTATAGCAACAACCATACCTTCAGCAAATTTTTTGCCTCTACCACGTTTTCCATAGTTTGGCATTTCTGGGTCCTCATGCATTTTTTTTCCTAAACCATGGCCAACTAATTCTCTAACCACTCCATATCCATGGTCTTCGCAGTATTTTTGAATGGCATAACCAACATCGCCAACACGGTTGTTTGCTTTAAACTCTCTCATGCCTACGTATAAGGATTCTTTAGTGACTTGAAGTAATTTTTCTGTTTCATGAGCGATTTCACCAACAGCAAATGTGTAAGCATGATCACCATAATAGCCATTTTTTAAAGCACCACAATCAATTGAAATAATATCGCCTTCAACTAAAAGTGTGTTATTAGGAATACCATGTACAACCTGTGTATTCGGGCTCATGCAAAGGGTGTTCGGGAAATCATATAAGCCTAAAAACCCGGGAATAGCTCCGTGGTCTCTTATGCATGTTTCTGCAATTTTATCAAGCTGTAAAGTGGTTACACCAGGTTTAATTGCCTTAGCAACTTCGCCTAAGGTTTTAGATACAATTAAAGCACTTTCGCGCATTAATTCTATTTCTTCTTTGGTTTTTATTATAATCATATATAGAAAATATAGGCAAAGATACTCAAAATGGCAATAGTCATTCCTGATTCTAATAAAAACAACCTATTTAAAAAAGTCAAAAAAGCCTTTCTTTTTTTTGGTTGCTGGTGGATTGGTATTAGTGAGCATCTGGTAAATTTCACCCCATCCTAAAAGACCTCCTATGTTTCTGTCGTCAATAAACAAGTCGGCATGAATTTTTCGACTCAAATTACTACTAAATTCTTCTTCTGGAAAACTACAATTTACGGCATAAAAGTATACACCATTTTCTTTACAAAAATTTACTGCTTCATCTAATCTTTCGCCGCTTCTGTAGGTCCATAGAATTAGGCGGTGTCCTTTTTCTTGAAGTTTTTTTAAAGTTTCAAAAGCAAATAGTATGGGTTTACCAATTTTAGGGTAGGCGTCTTCAACAATTGTTCCGTCAAAATCGACAGCAATAATTATGTTTTCGGTAAATTTCATTTAAATTATAGACTTGAGTTTAATACAAAAATACAATAATATTTTTTTTGGCACCTATACTAACGCATGTTGGGTCATAGCTTTTGGTTGTTCAACACCCATTAGTTTTAAAATGGTTGGAGCCATGTCTCCTAAAACGCCGTCTTTAATTGTTTTTAAGTCATTATCAATTAAAATTACAGGAACAGGGTTTGTGGTGTGTGCGGTATTTGGTGAACCATCTGGGTTTATCATGGTTTCGCAATTACCGTGGTCTGCAATTAGCAGTGTAGTATAGCCATGCTCTAAAGCTGTAGTTATAACATCTTTTACACAGGCATCAACCGCTTCGCAGGCTTTTATTGCCGCTTCCATAACTCCTGTATGTCCTACCATATCACCATTAGCAAAGTTTAAACACACAAAATCTACCTCTCCTTTTTGTAATTCAGGTACTAAGGCATCCCTGAGTTCAAAAGCGCTCATTTCTGGTTTTAAATCGTAAGTGGCTACTTTTGGTGAGTTTCTTAAAAGACGTGTTTCACCTTTAAAAGGCGCTTCTCTTCCACCAGAGAAAAAGAAAGTTACGTGAGGATATTTCTCCGTTTCAGCAATTCGAATTTGCTTTTTATTGTGTTTTTCTAAAACTTCCCCTAAAGTTTCATTTAAGTTATCTTTATTGAAAATAACTTTGATGTTTTTATAAGTATCGTCGTAATTTGTTAGCGTTACATAATGCAAATCTAATTTGTGCATGTTTTGTTCATGAAAATCGGTTTGCGTCAAGGCTTCTGTTAATTCGCGCCCACGATCTGTTCTAAAATTAAAAAAGATAACGACATCACCATCTTTAATTTTTGCCACAGGGTTACCTGAATCATCAACCATAATTATTGGTTTTACGAACTCATCAGTAATCTCATTATTATAACTTTTTTTCACGGTTTCAGTAACATTGGTCGATTTTTCACCAACACTGTTTACTACTGCATCGTAAGCTATTTTAACACGTTCCCAACGTTTATCTCTATCCATTGCGAAATAACGGCCCGTAACGGTAGCTAATTTACTGTTCGTATTTTTTAAATGACGTTCTAGTTGAGTTAGAAAACCCAAACCAGATTTTGGGTCTACATCACGCCCGTCTGTAAAAGCATGAACGTAGGTATTTTTTAATCCAAAATTATTGGCGGCCTCCAGTAAACCAAATAAATGAGTAATATGCGAGTGCACACCACCATCACTTAATAAACCTAAAAAGTGTACATCTTTATTGTTGGTTTTTGCATAGTTAAAAGCATCAACTAATACTTTTTCGGTATTTAGTGTTTTGTTTTTTACTGCTAAATTCACTTTAACTAAATCTTGGTAAACAATGCGACCCGCTCCCAAATTCATGTGCCCAACTTCGCTGTTTCCCATTTGTCCTTCGGGTAAACCTACATGTAAACCGTCGGTTCTTAGAGTGGCGAATGGATATTTTTTATAAAGAGAATCAATAAAAGACGTATTTGCATGATCAATAGCTGAAACCTTAGGGTCTGGAGAGTTTCCCCAGCCATCAAGTATCATTAGGATAACTTTTTTGTTCATTATTTTTAACATTTTTAAAGAAAATCAAAGATACTGAAGTTTGATAAAATAAGGGGTGAATTCAATTGAAAACCGGTTCTAATGGCTCTTTTTTAAAGGAAATTTAAAAAATGATGATTCCGTTAAATATATATGAATTAAAAGTTAAAATTCTGTTATAAATTATTTTTTGTGTAACAGAATGGAATTTAAGTCGTCTCTTAAGTATAACAAAAATCAAATTCATTAATCAAAAATCAAAATCATTAAACATGAAAAAAACAATCATTATTTCCGCAATTGCATTATGTTTCTCTGTGGTAACAGTAAATGCAAAATCAATTAATTCAACCGTTGATAATTTCAATGTAGAAACTGTTATTAAAGTAAATTCATTTTGTATTTCAATAGCCACAGGTGATATTGAAACGGTAAAAAAATTACTTACTTTAGGTGAAGATGTTAACCAAAAATCTAACGGGATGACACCGGCAATGTACGCAGCTAAGTTTAACAGAACAGAAATTTTAGAACTTTTAATTGCAAAGGGAGCCGATTTAAAAGCCAAATCTGATAGAAAAATAACCGCTATTGGATACGCAGAATTGCATGGAGCACAAGACGCTTATCAAATACTTGAAAAAGCATTATCTGAAAAATAATTGAACCTATATAATTATTTTGAGTTAGTCACTCTTTTAAAAAAAAAAAGCCTTGAAATTCAAGGCTTTTTTTTATTGCGTTCTATGTTTTTTTATAGCTTCCTGAATTTTCTCTATTCTGTTATCGGGGTCTGGGTGGGTACTTTTAAATTCGGGTAATCGATTGGGTCCTGACGCAGTTTTTAAAATTTTCATGACGTTTATCATTTCTTCAGGTGAATAGCCAGATTTTATCATAAACAATACGCCTAAATCATCACTTTCTAATTCGTCATCGCTTCCATTGGTTAATAAAGTATTTTGTCCCATATTACTTACCAAACCACCAATATCTGCTCCTACAGAACCTGCAGTTGTTAAGCCCTGCCAGTATTCGCTTTCGGCTATACGTTCTGCACTATGTCGCCCTAGTACATGTCCAATTTCGTGTCCTAAAACACCTGCTAATTGGTCTTCATTTTCTAATTTAGAAAACAGGGCGTAGGTTATAAATATTTGTCCACCAGGCAGCGCAAAAGCATTAATAGTGTTTGAATCGCTTAGTAAGTGAAATTCATATTTATAAGGAGTATCTTTCGCAATACTGTTTTTTACTAATTTGTTTCCAACATTATCAACGAATGCCTGATATTCGTTGTTTGCATATAAACCACCATATTGTTGAGTCATTTGTGGCGCACTTTGCAAACCAATAGCAATTTCTTTATCTGCCGACATAGAAATTGTTTGGGTTCTTCCAGTATATGGGTTTACTTCTTGTTGACTGCATCTTTTAAAAACAAAAAATAATGCAATAGCTACCCCAATTAACAACCTTACTTTAAAATTTCTACTTCTCATAGAATATTATTTTAGTCTAATAAAATTACAAAAATCAGTTTTTAAATAAAAGACCCGCGTTCTTAAGAGTAGTGACATAACTATTCGATTTATAATAGTTTGTACATCATGTAATGCCACCCTATTTCTTTAATTTCGAACGGCGTGCCGATTGTAGAATACCCATTTTTTTTATAAAAGTTTACAGCCTTTTCGCGGGCATTGCACCAAATAATTTGTGTGTTTTGGGCTTTTAATAATGTTTCGCCATGACTTAAAAGCAGTTTTCCTAAACCTATACTTTGGTAATTATCTAATACGGCCATACCCCTAAGTTGGTATTGAAATTCTTCAGGAAGCAAGTCATTATTACACTTATAAAACGAACAAATACCAATCATTTGGTCATCAGTATAAATTCCCAGATGGAAAGTGGTATCCAAATTATCACCATCAAAAACACAAGATTCAAAAGGTTTTCCAGCTCTCAAAACAGGATGTCTTACCTTGTAAGTGTCGTTTGCTGATATTTTTTTAATAGAATAATTCAATTTTTTAAGTTTTTTATTCAAACATAAACAAATTATTTTTTGGACTAATTAAACATTCTAAAATTATTTATCTTCGCCCAAAAAATAGGCATGTCTTTTGTATTTAAAATTATTGCAAAAAATGAGATTCTTACGGTTATTCCATTGGTGGAAAAACTGAATAATTATTCTATACCTCATGATGTTTTGAACCAGCGTTTTTCAGAAATGATAACTCAAAATTATGAATGTGCGGGTATATTTGATGACGAAAAATTAATTGGAATTAGCGGATTATGGTTTTGTACCAGACATTATTCAGGAAGAAGTGTTGAGCCAGACCATGTTTATATTGATAATGATTACAGAGGGCAAGGTTTAGGTAAAGAATTTTTTAAATGGATTTATAACTATGTTATAGATAGAGGCTGTGAATCAGTAGAATTAAACACCTATGTTAGCAACTTTGAATCACACAAATTTTATTATAACGAAGACTTTAAAATTTTGGGGTATCATTTCTTTAAAAAGTTGTGATTTTTCTTGCACTATAATTAATGATTTTTATATATTTGTATCGGAATTGCGGGAGTAGCTCAGTTGGTAGAGCGTCAGCCTTCCAAGCTGAATGTCGCCAGTTCGAACCTGGTCTCCCGCTCTAAAAGTTTCATAGCAATATGAAACTTTTTTTATTTTAATGTATTTAATTCTGTTCCTGATTCAACTTCATAAGGCAGTTTATTATATTCAAAAACACGAGCCGTTAAACTTCCCGTTAAAATTATTGACTCTCCTTTTACCTGCAACCAACTACCTTCGCGCAAACCAATAACGGGTGTTGTATTAAATTTATGAAATTCTTGTATTCTGGTTTCTCTGGTTTCACCCATATGATTATTGTTAGTATCTGGGTCTAAATAATGCGGATTTATATTAAAAGGAACAAAGCCCAAAGCATTAAAACTTGGTGGGTATACAATGGGCATATCGTTGGTTGTTTTGATGGTAAGACCACAAATATTACTTCCCGCACTGGTTCCTAAATAGGGTGTTCCTCTATGTATAGCCGTTTTTAAAGCATCTATTAAATTGTATTTGTAAAGTTGATTAATTAAAACAAACGTATTCCCACCTCCTGTAAATATAGCTTCGGCTGTATTTATGGCTTCAATTGGGTTTGCAAACTCATGAATACCTTTTACGGTTTTATTAATTTTTGAAAAAGCTTCAACTGCTTTTTCAGTATAGCTGTCATGAGACAGACCACTAGGTCTTGCATAAGGAATAAACAAAATAGTATTAGCTTCTTTAAAAAATACCGTTAATTCATCTAAAATATAATCCAAATATTCACTTCCGTGTAAGGTAGATGTGCTGGCAATAATTAAGTTTCTCATTGAGTTTGTTTTATTGAGTAAAGTTAGTTAATTGTGGGTTTTAACAAAATATTATATAGTGTTAGATATTTAAATAAGGTTTTAAAGGTTATTTTTGACTAAAAAATTAACATGAAAAAAATTATAATCTTTTTTGCCTTTTTAGCAAGTTTACAAGCCATCTCACAAGATTTAAAACGGGTTGAAGTTAAAGGAAAAATTATTGTTGAAAGTAATGATGTTATGGGAATAACTATTTTTAACAAATCTTCAAATTTAGTTGCTATTACCGATGACAAAGGTGAATTCGTTTTATCAGTAGGGTTAAATGATTTAATTGAAGTAAGTGCCTTGCAATTCCAAAATATTAATTTTCAAGTTAGCGAGGCGATTATTGAATCTAAAGCCATGAAAATATTTTTAATTGAAGAGATCAATAAACTAGACGAAATTGTTGTATCAACAAAAGGTTTGTCAGGAAATTTGTCTACAGATATAAAAATCACTAAAGCATTCAGCCCAAAATTAGACGCTTTATATTTTGGAATTAAACATAGTGATGATTACCAATTTAAAGAGGACTATAAGTCTGAGGTAACCAATATCACAGTGAATTCTCAGCGACAAAAAATGATTAACGGACTTAATATAATTAATGTAGTCGATCAGTTATTGCTTCCTTTATTCAGATCGGAAGTTAAAAATAAAAAAGTCAATGGAATTCCGGAGGTTCCCGTAGAATCAGTAAAATATTATTTTGGTTCAGAATTTCTAATTGATAATTTTAATATTCCAGAGCATAGAGTTGAAGAATTTATTAGATATGTTGAAAGCGAACATTTTGACTTTTCATTACTTAATTATGGAAAGGAAATGGAATTTTTAGAATTACTTCACAAAAAAAGTCTGCAATTTTTAAATGAAAGTAAGTAGTAATACCTATTTTGTAGTGCATATTTAGACTTTAACAAAAATTTAAAACAGCTTTTTATTTTATTTAAGAAATCATATGCGTTATTTAGTGTGTTAAAATGTATATATGTCGACTTTTAAATGCATTATTAATACTTGTTTTCTTCTGGTTTGCCAAATAAATTTTTCACAAGCTATTAGAATTTCAGGAAAAGTTGAGAGTAAAGTCGATGTTGAAAATATTCACGTCATCAACAAAACAGCACAAGTTTTTACAATTACAAATAGCAAGGGTGAATTCGAAATAGGGGCAAGTTTAAATGATACAATACTGTTTTCATCCATTCAGCATAAAACTAAATTGATTGTAATTGATAAAAATATACTCGCGTTTAAATCACTAAGAATTACTTTAGAAGAACAAATTAATGAACTATACGAAGTAATTGTAGGCAAAGTACTTACCGGTGATTTACTTTCAGATATTAATAATACAGAAGGCGAGCCGCCCATTAATTTTTACGATGTAGGTATTCCTGGATATACAGGTAAAATTGCGACTCAAAGTGAACGACGATTAAGTGAAGCTGGAGAATTCAGTCCAAAAACAGGAGGTTCTTTAGGAGGTGTTGGTGGTTCTGTATCGGCTACTGCGATAATAAATGCTATTTCCGGAAGGACAAAAATGCTAAAAAACAGGGTTGAACTTGAAGAAAAGGAAGCCTTAATGCAGAGTATAAAAGGACGATTAGCTAAAGATTTTTTTGTTTCCAACCCTTTAGTGGAAGCTTTAAAAATGGATTTCTTTTATTTTTGTGCCGATGATATAAACTTTATTAAGTATTGTAAACACGAAACAGATTTTAAAATATTGCTTTTTTTAAGAGTGAAATATGGGCAGTATTTGGAAAACCTTAATCTTACTAAGAATTAATTTTTGGGAATACTTTTTGAATCAACCATTACAAAATAATTACTTTAGCAAAAAACATATAAATGAAACCGATTAAACTACTCTTTTTAATATTTATTTTGCCTCTTTTCGCTTTTACTGCGGCACATAAATATTATTTAAGTGTTACTCAAATTGATTATTTAAGTGATAAACAATCTGTTCAAATTACTTCTAGAATTTTTATAGATGATTTTGAAAAATTATTAAGAGAACGTTATGATGACAAAATAACATTAGCCGACAAAAATGAAAATGGCACCAACGACATGTATATTGAAAGATATTTAAAAGAAAAAATCAAAATAAAAATTAACGGAAAAGATGTTAATATGTCTTTTATAGGAAAAGAATATGATGCAGATATTATGAAATGTTATTTGGAAATTGAAAATATAAAAGTCATAAATTCCATTGAAATAAGTAACCAAGTTCTCTTGGATATATTTGAGGAACAGCAAAATATTGTTAAAACAAAAATCAACTCAAAACAAAAAAGTTTTTTATTAGATAGGAACAGCAAAACGGCAGTGTTAAATTTTAATTAAAAAACAGATATAGATATCTTAATTGATTATTTTCGGGCGTCTTTTTAAATTAGTGATTGAATAATTGATAGAAAAAAGACAAAACAAATACATTTAATTTAATAATTATAATGAGAAACTCTATTTTTTATTTGCTTAGTATCCTATTGATTTCCTCGAGTGTTTTTGCTCAAAATACCGAAAAACAAGAGACTAAAACTGGTCACACCAACACCAACAAATTCAAACAATTATATGATGAATTTGCAACACCTAATATGTTTAGAACTGCTTCGGGAGCACCTGGTCCTGCCTATTATCAACAACAAGCGGACTATAAAATGGATATTGAAATTGACGATGTAAATGCTAAATTATCAGGTAATGAAACCATTACATATAGTAACAATTCTCCAGACGTTTTAAAATATCTTTGGGTTCAGTTAGATCAGAACATGAGAGCT
>JBNMNO010000049.1:0-18878 GCA_051275695.1 Mariniflexile sp. | reverse complement strand
CTTGGTGTGTTGACATGACGTTGAGTTAGTAGTTTTCCGTCATTGCGAGTAGGCACGACGAAGCAATCTGTTTATTGTGTGTTGCAAATAGGTTTTTAGTTTCAATTTATGAGATGGCTTCGTGCCTTGCCATGACGTAAAGAAAGCATCGTGAGCTGGCTTGGTGTGTTGACATGACGTTGAGTTAGTAGTTTTCCGTCATTGCGAGTAGGCACGACGAAGCAATCTGTTTATTGTGTGTTGCAAATAGGTTTTTAGTTTCAATTTATGAGATGGCTTCGTGCCTCGCCATGACGTAAAGAAAGCATCGTGAGCTGGCTTGGTGTGTTGACATGACGTTGAGTTAGTAGTTTTCCGTCATTGCGAGTAGGCACGACGAAGCAATCTGTTCAATGTGTGTTGCGAATAGGTTTTTAGTTTCAATTTATGAGATGGCTTCGTGCCTTGCCATGACGCAAAGAAAGCGTTGTGAGATTGCTTCGTGCCTTGCCATGACGTAAAGAAAGCATTATGAGATGGCTTCGTCCCTCACCATAAGGTTGAGTTAGTAGTTTTCCGTCATTGCGAGTAGGCACGACGAAGCAATCTGTTCAATGTGTGTTGCGAATAGGTTTTTAGTTTCAATTTATGAGATGGCTTCGTGCCTTACCATGACGTAAAGAAAGCATCATGAGATGGCTTCGTGCCTCGCCATGACCGTATACTAACCCTCAATAACTTCTTTGTACTCCTCAAAAAAAACTTCAAACAAGTTCATGTTTTCATTAAAGAACAGCATCACATCGCGCCAGGTATTTTTATTGTGAATAGACACATTTTGCTCTAAACGCACATAAATTCTGGAGATTTCTTTTTCGTTTTCAAGAATATATACTTCTTCAAAAATAGCTTTTGGTAAAAAATCATCTAATAAAATTGATTTTAAAGCGACTAGTTTTTCCCAATATTGAATACGGAATTCCAAATCGTCTTCCAAATCTAAAGTCACCAAAGCACACTTGGTATCAAAGTGAAATTTAAAACTGAAGCCTTTCAATTTCGTATCGTACAAAATCCACTTCCGCGGAAACGATTTTCCAAAACTGGTCCAGAATTCCTGTCGTAATAATCTAGATTCTTCTTTTGAAAACATTTTTTGTCATTCCTGAGAAGGCAGGAATCCATTTAATTATATATAAGATTCAATGCATAGGATCCCTTTACCAATAGCTATCGAGATTCGCAGAAATGACATATTAAATCAAATAGGCCACTCCAACACCTAAAACAATAGATATAAACTTAGATAAATTGAATTTATGCCCTTCGCCACTTTCAAATAAAATAGTGGTAGAAATATGAAAAAAGATACCAATTATAAAGGCATTAATTATTTGCGAATAATCAGCAAGCGCCACCCATGTGTTAGAAATTAAAGTTCCCAACGGCGTCATACAAGCAAAAACAAGTAAAAAGCTGGCTATTTGTAGTTTGCTATAACTCGACTGAAATAAAAACATACTAAGTATCGTCGCAATAGGTATTTTGTGCACTAAAATACCATATACCATATCGTTATGGTCGTGTATAGAAAACCCTTCTAAAAAACTATGAATACATAAACTTATAAATAACAACCACGGAAAAACAGTGTCGTGTTTATGTATATGAACATGCCCATGCTCGGCACCTTTCGAGAAAAGCTCTAAAACAATTTGCAACATAATACCGCACATAATATAAAGACCGGTAAGTTTGGTGTCTAAATGCTCATACACTTCTGGTAATAACTCAAAAAGCGTTAAGGCTAATAAAAACGAACCACTAAAAGAGAGTAGGAGCTTGGTGTTCCAGTTTTTTTTGTTTTTAGTTAAAGTTGCAATAACCACTCCAATAACAACAGCACTAAAAGGTAATAAATATGTATTCATATATTGCAGATACTCTTAACAGGAGTAAAATTAATGTCGATTACCGACTTATTTAAAAATCATCACTAAACGTTCAGAAAAGTTAGGGTTAAACTTACGCAATTTATAGTCACCAAAAACATCCAATAAATACACGCCTGTCTGCTCAAAAATAGCTTCAAAATCGGATAAAGTAAACGCTCTAACACGCTCCTGAAATTTGTAATCTTTACCGTCAGCAGTAAAACTAATATCCTTTACAATATAGCCCTCGGCCACATAGCGCTTTAAGTTAAAGTCAATCCCATCTACGGTTTTCACTTCTTCGGGCACTAAATTATCAATCACAAATTCGCTATTCATAAAATCAATCACCCCAAAACCTGCGTCATTTAAGTCGGCTTTTATCGCTTTTACGGTGTTTAAATTGTCTACATCTTTATCAAAATACCCAAAACTGGTAAACAAATTAAAAATGGCATCAAAGGGTTTGTTGAAAGGCATACACATATCGTGCACATCAAAGTGCAGGGTGTCGTTTTCAAACTGTTTGGCGTAATCAATGCTGTTTTCGCTTAAATCGGCCCCCGTAACATCAAAGCCCAAGGAGTTTAAGTACACCGCATGTCGCCCACGGCCACAAGCCAGATCCAGTATGTTTCCACCTTCCGGAATATTCAAATAATCGGTAAGCGTATCCATAAAATCTTGCGCCTCGGTATCGTCTCTGTCTTTATATAAAATATGATAATATGGCGTATCAAACCAAGAGGTAAACCATGTAGTTGTGTCTTTATTCATATATTTTTTTTGAGGTTCCCACGCTTTGGGCGTGGTCAGGTTTTCCGCTATATCTTTTTAAAAAGTTACATACTCGTCATTAAGAGTAGAGAAACGATATGGTAATCTTTTTACCGATTATCAGATTGCCCCAGCAAATAAAAATTTGCCTCGCAATGACGTTTCAATGCTTTTTAAAAAGGATGCCGCTGCAACCCTTAACCTAAATTCAATAAACATCGTGTTTGCCGCAAAATTACGTTATTTTTGCAATCTATTCGACTTTAAAAATGGAAGATAATTACAATATGTTAGCCAAAACCTTGTTTGGTTTTGAAGATTTGTTAGCAAAAGAACTCACACAACTGGGTGCCCAAGATGTGAAAACTGGCGTAAGGAGCGTGTCCTTTTCGGGTGACAAAGGGTTTATGTACAAAGCTAATTTGGGCTTACGTACCGCTATAAAAATATTAAAGCCCATCAAAACCTTTACGGTAAACAACGAGCAAGATTTATATAATAAATTGTATCAAATGGAGTGGGAGCAGTACGTGAAACCGTCGGGAACCATAGCTGTAGATGCTACGATCCATTCCGAGTTGTTTACAAACTCGCTTTATATTGCACAAAAAACCAAAGACGCCATTGTCGATAAGTTTCGCGACACCACAGGCGAACGCCCCAATGTCGATTTAAAATTTCCCGACCTAAAAGTCAATGTGCATATCGACAGACACCAATGTACCATTTCATTAGATTCCTCAGGCGATTCCCTGCACAAGCGTGGGTATAAATTAGCCACCAATATTGCACCTATTAATGAAGTTCTGGCAGCAGGATTGATTATGTTATCGGGATGGGACGGACTAACCGATTTTATGGATCCCATGTGTGGTTCGGGCACCATGCTTATTGAAGCGGCTATGATAGCCTGTAACATACCACCAAACCTGATGCGTAAAGAATTCGCCTTCGAGCGTTGGAACGATTGGGATGTCGAGCTTTTTGAAAAAATAGAAGCCTCGTTGCTTGCTAAAACTCGCGATTTTCATCATAAAATCATAGGCTACGATAAAGCACCAAGTGCCGTAACCAAGGCTATAGAAAACGTAAAAAATGCCCAATTAGATGATTTTATTGAAGTTAAACACGAAGACTTTTTTAAAACCCAAAAAGGAGGCGACGACAAATTACACATGGTATTTAATCCGCCCTATGGTGAACGTTTAAATATCGATATGGAAGAATTTTACAAAAACATAGGCGATACGCTAAAACAAAATTACCCCAATACCGATGCATGGTTTATTACCTCCAACCTAGATGCTTTAAAGCATGTTGGTTTACGACCATCACGAAAAATACATCTGTTTAACGCGAAATTGGAAGCGCGTTTAGTTAAGTATGAAATGTATGCTGGAAGTAAAAAGGGGAAGTATATGAAGTGATAAATTCGTCCGAAGGCAGGAATCTATTAATTTTTTGTGATTCCGCACATTATTGAAATCAAAAAATATTTTTATTGAAAACAGTTAAGGGAAGCTTAAAGAAATCTAATAATTTTAATAATTAGGGAAATGCAAAAGCAATTAATTAAACACGATGTTTACTGCTGCCATGTATATTATGCCTTATCACTCAACATTTTTAAGAACACTTTCTAATTGATTTAAATTTCCATCAATATTACTTGGAATATCTAAGCCCAATATTTTGCACATTAATGGGTAGATATGTATGTTTTTTACTGAAGGTATAACATAACCCTTTTTAAACGCAGATCCGTTGGCATAAAATATACCGTGCATGTCTTTATATTTAGGATCATATCCATGTACACCAACTGTTGTGATCGCATTCTTTATTCTAGATTCAATGCTTTGACGCTTACTAAAATAATACCCGAAATCCGGTATAATTTGGATTGCTCCCCAGTCCTTATTTTTGGGATTATATTCAAAACCTAGTGTATTTTTAGTTTTATAAACTTTAAAATTATTTTCCTTCTGTTTTAAATACTGAATGATAGAGTCGGTTTGCATGTTGTTTTTAGGATGAATATTTACAATAGCTCCATTGTCTATAGTTGCATATAAGCTGTCATTTTCTATATCCTCTATTGGTATGTAATTACTGGTAGATAGCGTTGTCATGCCGTGATCTGAAACTATTATTATGTTTATTGGCAAACCAGTAGCATCGACTCCTTTAAACAAATTACCTAAATTCTCATCTAAATTAAACAGTGTTTTTTTTATTTCTTCTTCATTATTTGGTCCAAATCTGTGACCAATATCATCCATATCAGAAAAATACATGGTAATTAAATGTGGTCTATTCTTTAGAGGCAAGTCCAACCAATCTAAAGCTTGGGTAATACGAACGTCATTTTTTATACTAGCATCATATGTGTAATAGTAGGTAGGTTTTATACCCTGAATATTTGCTTCAGACCCGACAAAAAAGTAACTAGCCGATACCATACTTGCTTTGTCTGCCAATACCCAAATAGGTGTTCCTCCATAAAAACTACCATCCTCAACCATTTCACGATTACCTATTTTATACGTCAAATTCTTTTTGTAACTATAAAAAGAATTACCAATTATGCCATGTTTATCGGGATATAGACCCGTTGCAATCGTATAATGATTAGGAAACGTTTTAGAAGGGTATGAAGGGATTAATGACTCTGCTTTTACACCATTCTTTATAAAATTACTTAAATAAGGTGGGTTATACTTTTCAATATAATCCCAGCGAAACCCATCAAGGGAAATTAATATCAAATATGGTTTTTCAAGTGATGCTTTAGAATTAATAGTCGGCGTAGAACCTATTAGATTTTTCCCGGACTTACAAGAGGATAAAGCTATTATACTTAGTATTAAAATAAGCCCATATATAAAATTTCTTTTTAGCATTTTAGCATAGTTTTTCTTGGTTCTTAGGTTTCTGTGTACGAGATGTTATGGAATTATTTAAAGTTTTACAGCATTATGATAAGCGAAGTTAATTAGAATTTGTAAGAAGAGAAACAATAATTTATTTAGAATTATTAACATGTTGCCGTCATTGCGAGCCTCATGCTATGAAGCGAAGCAATCTGTTTATGGTGAGTTGTAAATAGGGTTTTAGTTTCAATTTATGAGATGGCTTCGGGCCTCGTCATGACGTTAAGAAAGTATTATGAGATTGCTTCGTGCCTCGCCATGACGTAAAGAAAGTATTATGAGATTGCTTCGTGCCTCGTCATGACGTTAAGAAAGTATTATGAGATTGCTTCGTGCCTCGCAATGACGTAGAGAAAGCATCATGAGATTGCTTCGTGCCTCGCAATGACGTAGAGAAAGCATCATGAGATTGCTTCGTGCCTCGCAATGACGTAAAGAAAGTATTATGAGATTGCTTCGTGCCTCGCCATGATGTAGAGAAAGTATTGTGAGATTGCTTCGTGCCTCGCCATGACGTTAAGTTATTGGTTTTTCGTCATTGCGAGCCTCATGCTATGAAGCGAAGCAATCTGTTTATGGTGAGTTGTAAATAGGGTTTTAGTTTCGATTTATGAGATGGCTTCGTGCCTCGCCATGACGATTAGAGAAAGTATCATGAGATTGCTTCGTGCCTCGCAATGACGTAAAGAAATCATCATGAGGTTGATTCGTGCTTCATGCAATGATATTTTTTATAAAAACTCCAAATTACAAGCAATGGTATCTCGTAATTCGGGATTTATTTTTACCGCATCTGCATAAGCGTTCCAGTTAGAAACCACGTTATTTATTTCGGTAATAATATGGTCTGCTTTTTTAATATGCATGCTTTTTGCCACGGTTAGTAAATCGTCTCGTGTAAAGTCTTTTCGTTTACCATGTATGCTTAGTGCGTGTTGGCTAACCCATATACTGTCGGGTCTGTAGGCGTAGCAAACGTCATAAGCTGGAGCGAGTTCCCAAACGCCACCGTCTTTCAATCTAAAAGCAAAGTTTTTGGTATGATCGTCGCAGTTTTTAGCTATCACATTAAACACCATTCTACGAAACATCTGCTCTGCTTGTGGGTATGGTAATCGTAGTATTCGCATGGTTTGAAACAGTTGCTCATAGCTATAGCTTTGCACGTCATTAAAATCATAATGCTGCATGGCGCATAGGGTTTGAATATGGTGTTTGGTGTCGTTAGCTTCTCTGTCAAAACGCTTCGTCATAAAATGGGCTCGACCTTTTTCTATAAGTAATAACGATTCCATCATGACAATACCACAATCTGTTGCCATATTATGATACGCCATTTCAATTCTTCCATAACCTTTGCTTTCGCCAAATTGCACATCGCTGACACCATCTAGTTTTATAAGCCAATGCTCGAACCCTTTAGGCGCATTGGTTTGTCCGGAGCGTACTTGTCCGTTTTTTTTATTATAAGCAATAATCGCTTTTGGGCGCGCACCACCTGCCGATGTTCCTACTTTTAAAATATCGAGCATCGCCTGATGCTCGTCTTCATTAATATTTGTTTCAAAGCCTTCTCGTTTGTTTAGCATGCGCTGCGCTATATCTACCAAACTGTTTATTTCTACTTCAAAGGTTCTTTTGGTCGGTTTTAGCTGTGTGGGTTCGAACTCTAAAGCACCCATGCCTCGTGTACCAATAAAACAAAGCTGTTCTATGGGGTTCATGCTGTTTTCGGGTCGCCCTTGTTGTGCTAACCAACTATTGATAAGTTGGTTTCCGTATTTATCTGGCAACACATCTGCCAATAGCCCTGGCAATCCTTTAAAAGTATCATAATCACTAGTTCTTGACACGCGCAATTCCGGAAATGAAAAGACTTTAATTCCCGATTGGACAGGTATTTTAATGGGGGCTAAATCAATACCTGTAGCTTTAAACTCTGGGGTGTATTCAAAACTGGCAACGCCTGTGATTTCGTCCCAAGATACGGCTCCAACAGTTTGATTCCATATTTTAACAAAGGCTGTTTTAGTGCTTACCATTCCGATTTGCTTTGTGTATTGCTATTGCTGTTTCGGGCACGTTGGCGTTGTTGCTTTTCAAGTTTAGCAAGTTCTATTGGACTTATTTGTGATTCAATTTTAAATAAATCGAAAACATGTAACAAATCGAGCGCGCGTAATATTTGTATCAGGGAAGTTAGCGATATAGCTTCCCCTTTTTCAATTTGACTAATAGTCCAACGGTTTACACCAGCATCTTCAGCAATGTTTGCTTGTGTTTTGATTTGATTTAATCGTTGGTATTTTATGTAGTTACCGATAGTTTCAATGATGGATTTATCGCTCATTGAAGCCCAGTTTATATTGGTATTTACCATAATTAATATATTTAAAGGCTTTTAATGCTAGTATTTGCTATCGCAATTTACTAAAAAATATTTAATATATAGATATATGCAAGTAAAAACCACCAATAAATAACAAAAATATAATTAATGTTAGTATTTACTAAATTATAAACAAAATTTATTCTGGTATTTGCTGACTTAAACAATGCAACGTACCAAAGCCCCAGATAAAATCGGTGGCGGCAATCCCAATGATTTTTTTATCAGGGAAACAATCTGCAAGCGTGTTTAGTGCTATCCGGTCGTTGGGATCGTTAAAGGTTGGAACTAAAACGGATGTATTTAAAATTAAAAAGTTAGCATAACTGGCAGGTAAGCGTAAACCCTCAAAATCTAAACGGTTCGGCATGGGCAAGCTAACTATTTTCGGATGCTTACCGTTTTCTAAAGTAGCTGCTTGTAAGCGTTTTAAGTTGTCTTGAAGTGGTTGGTAATTTTTATCGTCAGGGTTCGATTCCACCACAGTAACGATGGTATCTTCATTTACAAAACGCGCCAAATCATCTATATGACCATGGGTATCATCCCCTTCAATACCAGCACCAAGCCAAATCACGTTACTAACGCCTAAGTATTCTTTAAAAACAGCTTCGTAATCTTCTTTTGTAAAGCCTTCATTTCTAACTTGTAAGTCTGGGTGAAGTAAACATTCTTCCGAAGTTATCAACGTGCCTTTTCCGTTTACATCCACAGCGCCACCTTCTAAAACAACCGGTTTTCCTTTATAAACTGCTTGCTCTAAAGGGATGTTTAAAAACTCAGCCACTTTTGCAGGTACGCCTACATCTAATTTGTAATTGCCATATTTTGCCCACCCGTTAAAGTTGAAATTCATAGCTTTTCTAGAAGCACCATTTTTAACAATGATGGGACCCGAATCGCGCATCCAACTGCGGTTTGTTTTATGAATAATAAAAGAAACACGGCTTAGTTGAACATGGCCATGTTCTAACATGTTTATAACCTTTGTTTTAAGTTTTTCGTTGGCAACCACTAAAATAACAGCTTCAACCGAAGCTATTTTTTTAATAAACTCAACAAAAGCCCATCGAATTGCTTCGTATTTACCAGGCCAATCGTTACCATTATGAGGAAAACATAATAAAATACCGTGTTGTTTTTCCCATTCCGCAGCAAACCGCCAATTACTTTTAGTCATCATTAATCGATTGCTCTTTTAGTAATATCACCATAAGCATCTATACGTCGGTCGCGCAAAAATGGCCAGTTTTGACGTACATTTTCCTGTAAACTTAAATCGACTTCAGCAATTAATATTTCTTCTTTATCTACCGATGCTTGTGCTAAAATTTCACCTTGTGGTCCTGCAATAAATGAAGATCCCCAAAACTCAATGCCATTAGTTTCCGGTAGGTATTTTTCCAATCCGATTCTATTGGCTGCAGCAACATAGATTCCGTTTGCTACGGCATGCCCGCGCATCACATTCATCCAGGCACCTTGTTGGTTTTCGCCATATTCTTCTTTTTCTTTTGGATGCCAGCCAATAGCGGTTGGATAGAAAAGCACTTCAGCCCCTTGTAAAGCGGTTAATCTGGCAGCTTCCGGATACCATTGGTCCCAACAAATGAGCGCACCAATATTCCCTTTTTTAGTAGGGAAAGATTTAAAACCGATATCACCCGGTGTGAAATAGAATTTTTCGTAAAAATGTGGATCGTCTGGAATGTGCATTTTTCGATACAAACCAGCTTCAGAGCCATCAGTGTCAATAATATACGCACTGTTATGATAAATACCGGCTATTCGTTTTTCGAAAAAAGGCACTATAATAACCACGCCTAATTCTTTAGCTAAAGCGCTAAATGCAGTAAATGAGGTGCTGTATAATGGTTCCGCGTAAGCGAAATTATCAACATTTTCACTTTGACAAAAATAATGACTGCTATATAATTCGGGTAATGAGATGACTTCGGCCCCTTTTTGAGCAGCATCTTTAACCCATTTTAAACACTTTTTTAGATTATTTTCAGGTTTATCATTCAAATTTAATTGAATAACAGCTATTTTGTATGTGTTTTTAGACATTACTAAGTGTTGAAAATTTAATACAAATATATAATTTTATAAAGA
The DNA here is from genome assembly GCA_051275695.1 of Mariniflexile sp. Lineage (GTDB taxonomy): Bacteria > Bacteroidota > Bacteroidia > Flavobacteriales > Flavobacteriaceae > Mariniflexile. The sequence continues at coordinate 8,751 of JBNMNO010000049.1, read as the reverse complement.
CTATTTATCTTTCTTATAAAGCGGGATGCGATACGAAAGCGTGTAACTATAGCCAACACCAATACCACTACTATCGAACGTTTTGTTGAATCCAGGGATATAAATATTCTCAAAATTATTGGGTTCGCTTTCGCTTGCTAAAATTTTAAGTTGCACGTTTAAACCAAGATACAGATTGTTAAATAATTCTACTTTAAGACCAAGAATAACTTCTGCCCAAAAAGCGGTTAAGCCGCTGAATTCTTTTAAATCGGTTGAGGTAAATTGTGGTGACCAATACTGGTCGGTACTATAAATGGTATAGCTATTTAGTTTTTGACTAAAAGTACTCGCGCCCACACGAAACCCCGCGTAAATCATGTTATCCATATCTAGCCAGTTTTGGTACATATTGTAGTCAATACCTGCTTTAAGGTAGCTTCCGCTAGAAGTAACATTCAAATAATCAGTCGTCGTGTTTTTTTCATCAAAGCCTAACTCTCCAGCAATGTATAAACGTTTTTTTATTCGATAATCGGCCGAAACTTCAAAACCTGTATATTCATCATCAAAAAAAGAACGTGCCAGTTTTCCAATATCGCCACCTAAACGAAGGCCGTATTTTTCTTTAATTTTTATAGAATCATTAACGGTACTGGCAATGCTATCGGTTTGAGCGTTCGCAGACACACAAAACAGAAGCAAAAACGTACTACTAATGAAATATGTTAAAATGTGTTTCTGATTCATCTTCTACAGATTGGTTGTCGTTTAAAGGTTGTCTTGATTTTATCCAGTTGTCGGTATCGGGTTCAATAGTAAGTGTTAGGTTTTTAAAAATAGTTTTATACCCACAAGCACGTGACACATACACTTCTTCTCTGCTATAATTAATGGTTACAATATCTTGATTGCCATCAATAGTATCGTCGCTTGTATCGTTTGGTGTTCCGTTGTCATTTACAAAAGCGTCTTTAACAAGTATGTATTGTGTTGTATTAACATCTGTTTTTAAAGGGAGAATTATTTGAGTAGCAGATACTATTCCGTAACCAGGTAAAAAATTATCGTTGTCAAAGCCAACAATAAACAGTTTAGGTATACTTTTTTTGTTTTCTGGATTAGCGACATCGTATGCATCGATAATTAAACGGGGTGTGGTTGGGGTGCTTTCCGGACAAATATCGTCACTTTCGCAACCAATAGTTATTCCAATTCCAATACTGATAAGTAGAATTAAAAGTAAACTTGTTTTTTTCATTAATATATTTGGTGTGTGCGTTTAAATAGATTTATCGTTTTTCTAAAAGTACAACATTTTCAACATGAAACGTTTGTGGAAACATATCGACCGCTTGCGTTTTGGTGACTTTATAGATGGTGTCCAATAATTCTAAATCTCTGGCTTGCGTTGCACTATTACAACTTACATACACTATTTTATTAGGTGCCATATTTAATAGTTGTTGAACAACATCTTTATGCATACCATCGCGCGGTGGATCGGTAATTATAACATCTGGTTGTCCGTGTGCAGCAATAAAGGCATCATTAAAAACATGCTTCATATCGCCTACAAAGAATTCAACGTTATTAATACCATTTAATTGTGCATTTTCTTTGGCAGCGGCAATGGCATCAGGAACCGATTCTAATCCAATAACTTTTTTGGCTTGTTTTGCAACAAATTGTGCAATGGTACCAGTTCCTGTATATAAATCGTATACCAGTTCACTTCCTGTTAAACCTGCAAAATCACGGGTTATTTTATACAATTCAAATGCTTGATCAGAATTTGTTTGATAAAACGACTTGGCATTTATTTTGAATTTTAAACCTTCCATTTGCTCAAAAATATGGTCAGTTCCTTTGTAGCAAATGACGTCTTGATCGTATATGGTATCGTTTGCTTTTCCGTTAATGATGTATTGTAATGAGGTTATTTTCGGAAATGTTTCAGCAAGAAAATCTAATAACAAGATACGTTTCGCTTCGTCTTCTTTAAAAAACTGAATAACCACCATAACATCACCCGTACTAGACGTACGAATCATTAAGGTGCGTAACAATCCAGTTTGGTTGCGCGTATTGAAAAACTCGAAGTTGTTATCGAGCGCAAATTGCTTTACAGCATTTCTAATAGCGTTTGAGGGATCTTCTTGTAAATGGCATTTTTTAATTTCAAGAATTTTATCCCACATTCCTGGAATATGAAACCCTAAGGCATTTCTATCCCCTAAATCGCCATCAGATTCTATTTCTTTTTGTGTTAACCAGCGGCTGTCACTAAACGAAAATTCCATTTTATTTCTGTAAAAATATTGCTTGGCAGAACCTAAAATAGGCGTTACTTCGGGTAATTGAATATGCCCAATACGCGTCAAATTATTTGTTACCTCTTTTTGTTTGTAAAACAATTGATGTTCATAGGCCATATCTTGCCATTTGCAACCACCACAAACTCCAAAATGTTCGCAAACAGGAGTTGTCCGCTTATCTGATAATTTATGAAAAACGGTGGCTTTAGCTTCGTAGTAGGCTTTACGTGCTTTAAAAGTTTGCACATCTACGATATCGCCCGGTACAGCATTTGATAAAAAAATAACTTTCCCATCGGGTGCTTTAGCAATGGTTTTTCCTTTTGCGCCTGCATCTAAAACTTCAACGTTTGTGAATGCTAGCTTCTTGGTTCTTTTTGACATGCTGCAAAAGTAATAAAAGGATTTACGATTTACGATTTTTGATTTACAATTTATAGCAAAGTATTGAAACTAGAAATTTTTCTACACTTAGCCATTTTTCTACTTTTAATCTTTGTGTATCTGTAACTTAGAAACCTCACAACTATGAATAATTTTTAGTAACTTGCGGCCCAATCTGGGGATGATTTCTCTCCCACGCTGCTTTTTCGATACTTCGAAAGAATAAAGGTGCAGAAGGAATGGTTATTTTATTAATTTATACACAAATTAAAATGGCTGTTTTAGAACAATTAACACCACAACAAACAATTGAATTAGAGAACAAGTATGGAGCGCATAATTACCATCCGCTGCCTGTAGTATTAAACAGGGGTGAAGGTGTTTATGTGTGGGATATTGAAGGCAAGCAATATTACGATTTTTTATCGGCGTATTCTGCTGTAAACCAAGGGCATTGTCACCCAAAAATCGTTAATGCTATGGTGCAGCAAGCACAAACATTAACCTTAACATCCAGAGCATTTCATAACGATATGCTTGGTAAATACGAAAAATTTGCATGCGAGTTTTTTGGTTTTGATAAATTACTGCCTATGAATACAGGCGCTGAAGCTGTTGAAACAGCACTGAAGCTATGTAGAAAATGGGCGTATGAAGTGAAAGGAATCAAAGAAAATGACGCTGAAATCGTAGTTTGTGAAAATAATTTTCATGGACGAACCACTACTATTATTTCGTTTTCTAACGATTCGGTGGCTCGTAAAAATTTCGGACCCTATACTGCAGGATTCATAAAAATTGCCTACGATAATTTAGAAGCTTTAGAAACGGTATTAAAAAACAATCCTAATGTTGCAGGTTTTTTAGTGGAGCCTATTCAAGGGGAAGCAGGCGTTTATGTACCCCAAGAAGGGTATTTAATCAAGGCAAAAGCATTATGTAAAAAGTACAATGTATTATTTATTGCCGATGAAGTACAAACAGGAATTGCAAGAACAGGGCGTTTATTAGCTACATGTGGAAATTGTTCTTGTGAAGATAAAAACTGTTCTGGTACCCCAGATGTAAAGGCAGACATTTTAATTCTTGGTAAAGCTATTAGTGGAGGCGTTTATCCGGTTTCAGCGGTATTGGCTAATAACAATGTTATGAATGTCATTAAACCAGGGAATCATGGAAGTACCTTTGGTGGTAATCCTGTTGCAGCAGCCGTAGCTATCGCAGCTTTAGAGGTAGTGAGAGATGAAAATTTAGCAGAAAATGCTGAGGTACTTGGAAACCTTTTTAGATCGGAATTAAATAAATATATAGAAACAAGTACGATTGCTAATTTGGTGAGAGGTAAAGGATTGCTAAACGCAATTTTGATTAATGATAGCGAAGAAAGTGATACCGCTTGGAATATATGTATAGCATTAAGAGATAATGGTTTACTAGCGAAACCCACGCATGGAAACATTATCCGTTTTGCGCCGCCTTTGGTGATGACCGAAGAACAATTATTAGACTGCGTAAGTATTATTATTAAAACACTTAAACAGTTTGAAAAATAAAATTATATAAATTAAACCATAAAAAAGCGACCCATGGGTCGCTTTTTTAATTATGTGAAATGAGTGTTTTTTTATTGCCCCATTAATTCGCGCATTCTTTCTTGCATTAATTCCTGATCTTGCATACTGTCCCACCCAAAAGTAGATACTACCCAAAATATAAAAAGTAAATACAATAGGCTTAAAACAACACCTATTATGGCAAGTATTTTACCTGTTTTTACATTAGAAATACCAGTAAATCCATCAGGGTTAGAAGTGTATAATTGTGTTGCTTTGCTGGCTAATACTATAGCAATAATACCAAGTATTAAACCTGCTATACCATAACAGCAACAAGTAACTATTGATAAGATTCCGAATACTAAAATGAGTGTTGAATTTGGTAATTTTTGTTGTTCCATACGATGTTAATTAAGTTAAAAAAGTTTTTATTATAAAGTTAGTAATGATTATAAATCCATTTAAAATAGCCAAAATAAGAATTATTTTATTTGAATGCTTGAAATTTTTAGCGGTATTAATTGCAATAACACTAAAAAGTAATATAAGCGTATAAATAGCAGGATACATATAAAAGGCGGAAACAAATTCACCATGAAGCATTAACGAAAAAGATCTTTGCAAACCACATCCCATGCATTCAAACCCAAAAAGTTTTTTATTTAAGCATGGTAGCATGTATTGATCTAAAGGCTGCATTTTATAACTTTGATTGTGTCAAATTTATAAAAATTATAAGTAGATTAAGTGATTTCTTGACGCTTATTTTTTATTAGCTACAATAATTTTCTTACTAAAAACCAGATTGTTTTCTAAACCTAAATGAACAATGAAAACGCCTTCACTTAATGATTTTGTAGCATGTGTATACGTTTTATTTTTGGAGGGTATTTTTCTTTGCAATACAAGTTTACCTGTAATATCAAATAATTCAAAAGATTGGATGTCTAAAGAATTTGGATTTTTTATAGTTAATTCTGATAAGTTATTATTTTGAAACACCTGTATTCCTTCAAATAAATTAACTTCAACATTTAAAGTGTTCTTACTAAATGTAATCTCAAATCGATTGGTGTATTGTCCAGGTTCCAGATTAATATTATAATCCTGATTTTTTAAATCGACATAAAGGTCTTTTTCAATATCATGGATGTAAATTGGTTGCGAACTGTCGAAATTTTGCAAATCAGAAATTCTAATGCCAACAGGCATATTTTTTGAAGCATTAATAGTAAGTGGTATTTTTAAAGTTTCATCGAATGCTAAGGCTTCCGCAAGAAATGTTTCGTTATTAGGGCTCCAATAAGCATCAGATTTCAATATATCAGTTGCATTAATTTTAGATTCTAAACCATAATCAAATCCGTTTGTTGCGGACGGGTGAAAGGTTTCAACTAATTGTCTTGTGTAGGTGTTATTAAAATCAATATTTAAACGAAAGCGTTTATAATCGGCTGGAACCATTGAAAACTGTTTAGAAGTTTCAGTAATTTTGGAGGTCCCTTTACCATGGGATGTTTTAAAAAACCCACTACTTGAAGCGGTTTCTTTTACATACACGCGATGGCTGTTTTTGGCTCTTACCACTCCTGTCGTGGTTCCTTCAACCATAAAGCCTTGCCCAACAGGGATATATCTTCTTGGTTTTTTTTCCGAATTAAGAGTTCCGCTAATCCCGTTAATTAGACCATTATTATTGTATGTGGCAAATACCGCAGGGGTATAAGTTTCAATAATGCCAGTAACATCAATAGTATAGGTGGCATACCCACCATCAGTATCGGTTAAATAATGAGAGTTTGTTTCTGGATTTTGTTCCCATAAATATAGAGAACCTGTTATAACAGAAGCATTTTGTGGATCGTGAATATAAGCGACTGCATCCAAAGCCGATGGGTATGGGTTCCCAACTAAAGTAAATTTATTATTTAAAACATTTACCGCAATGGTGCCTGTATTTGGTTTTCCTCTAAAATCATAGCGTTGCGCGTCACCAGATCCCATGGTTCCTTTTATAGTAAATCCTTCACCTGGGTTTATAGTAGCATTACCTTTTACATGTACCCAATCAGAATAACTAGAGGAAGCAATATATTTCCAAATCCAATAAGGTTCAATGGTTAACGGACTTGAAGTGCCATTGTAAGATGATGAAGAGGCTATTATGGCTGGAGTAGATGTTACAAGGCCTATGGCATCATTCAACAGCGAAATACCAAACGGATTATTCGCATTATTATTAGTTGTAACTCCAATGGGAGCGCACCAATAATTATATTCATATTCGCCCACATTTCCTTCCTGGTAAAGGCTTAATTCGCCCATACCTGAATTTCCAGTAGTACCAGAACCTTGAATAAGTTGCGCTTCATTGCGCAAATAAATTCTACTGTCAGGTTCGTTTAAGTTAACATTATCATTAACAAAAATAATTTCATCATTAACAAATACATAGGCATTGTTTCTAACCGAAAGTTGAGCATGGGACATCCCACAGAAAAGCAGGAATATTATAGGAATTTTTTTAAGCATGATTTGAGAGCATAGCAAATTTACGATGCGAATATACAAATATTTTTTAAAAAAATGCATTTTAACCTTAAAAATGGTATTTTGACGAATAAAATAAATAAATTGATTTCATTAATTCAATCAATACCTTTAATTTTTAATGTAATTTTATGGCTATAAATAATGCAATTTAGTAATGAAATACATTAACTATTTATTGATAGTACTTGGTGCTATGGTGGCTATTTATGCCAAAACAGGAACAACTCAAAATGAGTATATTTTAATAGGAGGTATTGTTGTTTTGATGACAGGGATATATAGAATTTCTAAATCTATTCCAAGTAGAAATGATGATGAAGATAATTTGAGCAACTAAAAAACTAAAAATGATTACTTTTGAAATTGGCGATAAGGTATTGGTTTTAGACGAAGCGATGTCTGGTATTGTAAAAAAAATAGTAGGGAACGTTATTTCTATTGAAACAAATGACGGCTTTTTATTGGACTTTGAAAGTCATGAACTGGTAAAAAAAGCTTCAACTAACGCTATCAATAAAGCATTGTTTTCACATTCTAGTCTAAATGAAGCTGTAAAAGAAAAAGAGCAGCCCGTTAGAAGAAAGCAGGAAAAAGTAAGAGCAAAAGACCGTTACGAGCCGACAATGGAAGTAGATTTACATATTAATCAATTGGTTAAATCGACAAGAAATATGTCGAATCACGATATGTTAACACTGCAATTAGATACCGCAAAACGCCAATTAGACTTCGCGATTTCTAAACGCATTCAAAAAATAGTATTTATTCACGGCGTGGGCGAAGGGGTCCTTAAAGTAGAATTAGATTATTTGTTTGGGCGCTACGGTAATATTAAATGCTATGATGCCAATTACCAAAAATATGGAGTAGGCGCCACCGAAGTTTATATTTATCAAAATGTTGAAAGCTAGTTAAAGAGTGGTGTTTCTTGTGTAGTAGTTGATAAAGCACTATTTTCTAAAAAACCAAAATCTAAAACATCCAAAGATATTATTTGCAGGTCGAATTGTGAAACGGTGAGTGTAACTAAATAGGTTTGGTAAATAGTATGTTCTCTGTAAGCCGTTGCTGGAACTGTTGTAGCCACTTCAGTATTTAAGTAATCGGGACCAATAATGCTATTAGAAATGTCGTTAGCTGGATTTTGGTCTTGGGATTCGTTTTCTTCATCACGCGTATTAACGCCATCGCCATCATCATCCGTATCTAAATAATTGGGAATACCATCGCCATCAGTATCTAAGGCATCACTTAAATCGGTATCATTATTTGGGTCTGGTTTTTCGTCCACCGTTCTAATATTGTCTCCATCATCATCAAAATCTAAATAGTTAGGAATCCCATCACCATCCGAATCATCATCTTCCAAATTTCCATTGCCATTGATATCTTCGAATTCAGCAGGAATTCCGTCATTGTCATCTTCAGTTAATACTGTTTTTATATTCACATTCCCACTTGTACTTACAAGATCTTCAGTGATTTTTATTTCTGAAAGCGGAATACTGTTGCAAAATAAATCGGTAGGCAGCGTAATATTACTATAGGTGATATAATTAAAAGTGTTTGTTGCGCTTAATTGAAAATCTGCCTCATAGAGATTGTCATCTCCCACAGCAAGAATATCATCAATAGTTAAGGAAGTAATTTTTATGGATAAAGATTCAGAAGGGTCATTTTTTGTTTTGTAAAAAACTAAGCCGTTGGTACCACAAACTTTAAAAGTGTCATCAAAATCAAATTCAATAGTAATAATATCACCATCGCTGCACGTATAAAAACTTAAAAGGCTAATAGATAAAAGAACAAAAAATAACTTACGCATTAGGTTTGGTTTTTTTTTTGACAAAAATAAAGGAATTGTTAATTATAACGCAGCATATTAATAATAATTTTATTCTAAGTATGTTTGCAACATAAAACAAATACATGCAACAGGTATATTTTGATAATGCAGCCAC
>JBNMNO010000048.1:0-18947 GCA_051275695.1 Mariniflexile sp. | reverse complement strand
AAAATGGATCCATGCGGTGGAAGTCATATTATTGGGTATATTTAACTGCTGGACTAAAAGGGAAATATGTCGGTGCTGAAGATCAAGGAAATGGAATTTGGAGAGTATTTTATAGAGACGTATTTTTTGGTTACTTTAACGAAAATAAAACAAGAAATAAACAAGTATCAATAATACCAAGTCAAAATCTAGTGTAAATCATGTGACTTTAACTTTGTAAACTATGTGCCTTAATGAACAATATAAGCTAGTGCTGGCTTACTGTTTGTTTTTTCACTTAATCTAAGTCCTACAGATAAAAGCGCAACAATAATAATTGTATTTGTAACAAAAGTAGCTACTGAGTCAATCTAGTTTTATATTTTTGAACCACATTAATAGCAACTATGGACTACGCGAAAAATATACTTGAAACAATTGGTAATACGCCGCTTATTAAAATAAATAAGATTACTGAAGAGTTGCCTTGTTTAGTGCTGGCTAAATACGAGACTTTTAATCCAGGAAACTCAGTTAAGGATCGTATGGCATTAACAATGATAAAAGATGCAGAAGCAGATGGAAGATTAAAACCGGGAGGGACTATCATTGAAGGGACTTCAGGAAATACGGGTATGGGATTGGCATTAGTAGCGATCGTAAAAGGATATAAATGTATTTTCGTTTTAGCAGACAAACAATCAAAGGAAAAGTGCGATATATTAAAAGCGGTAGGTGCTCAAGTTGTTGTTTGCCCAACAGCAGTAGAACCTGAAGATCCACGATCTTATTATTCGGTTTCTAAACGATTAGCTGAAGAAACACCAAATAGTTGGTATGTAAATCAGTATGACAATCCTAGTAATACGAAAGCACATTACGAAAGTACTGGACCAGAAATTTGGAAACAAACCGACGGAAAAATCACTCATTTTGTTGTTGGAGTGGGAACAGGAGGAACAATTTCGGGAGTAGGCAAGTATTTAAAAGAACAAAATCCAAACATTAAAATTTGGGGAATTGATACCTACGGAAGTGTATTTAAAAAATATCATGAAACAGGAATTTTTGATAAAAAAGAAATTTACCCGTATGTAACTGAAGGGATAGGTGAAGATATCTTACCGAAAAATGTTGACTTCAGTATAATTGATGGTTTTACAAAAGTAACCGATAAAGATGGAGCGGTTTATACACAACGTTTAGCCAAAGAGGAAGGTATGTTTTTGGGTAATTCTGCAGGATCTGCCATAAAAGGAGTGTTACAACTAAAAGAGCATTTCACAAAAAACGATGTGGTAGTGGTATTATTCCATGACCACGGAAGTCGTTATATAGGCAAAATGTTTAATGACGATTGGATGCGTAAGCAAGGATATATAGATTAGTGTTTTCCGTAACATTCTTTACATACTTTCAACAAACTTCAAAAAGACTTTTTTATGAAGTTCAACATCCATATTAGGAGAAAGTGCTACGCGGGCAATGTAATCTTTGTCATCCTCTTTAGTCGTTCCTTGAGTAGATGTTGCTGGTATAGTCCAATAACATCCATTTAACTGCCCATAACTCACACAGTATTTGCTTTCATTGGGAATTTCATTAATCATTAAATTGATTAATTTAAGATTTAGGTCTCTTTTATAAGCTTCTCTTTCTTCGTCAGTATTCCCTTTTGTGGGAAGATCTAATGAAAAAACAGATGGGGTAAATCCTGCTTTTGCTAATTCTTCTGAAACAAAATTGATTTTAGCTGCCGGTAAAGCATCCTTGATGAAGTTTACAAATTCACTGGTATTCAAATAAGCTTCATGAATTCTTTGTTTCATTGATGGCAATTGTTTTGCCAATAATTCCATTTGAAGATCTGTAGCTTCGTTATCGCAAAGTCTTAGATGTAACTCTATTTTATCTATTAATGCTTCTCCTTTTTTATTTGCTACACAATAGCCAGCTGTGCATAACCCGCCACTTGGAAATTTTGACCCACTAGCAAATGAAATAGTTCTAACTGTTGAAAGTATATCGGATTCACCTAAAAAGTGAACATTGGGACAAAATGTTTGATCTAAAATAAAAACTGGATCGATAGCCACTTCGCCACTTGCGGTTTTACGTTTTGCACTTAAAACATCTCTTAATTTTATAAGGTCTGGGACTTCAACTCTAGGATTTGTTGGAATTTCAGCGATGATATAAGGGATAGCATCTTCGGTAGCAATTTTATCTAAAATGATATCAATACTTCGAACCATATCGTGATCGCCATCAACTGGTAAATCCATTACTTCAATAATATCAATACAAGCAGCAACACGTCTTGCTTGATCGTTAGTTCCACCATAACAATTTGGAGGAACAACAATTTTGATAGCCTTCCCTTTATGATTTTCTGCAGCATTGTGAACTAGTCCCATTAAAATGGCATATTGAATAGATAGCCCACTTGAAGCAACAAGTGGGGTTGTACTTGTGCCACAAATCTCATTAATTGAATCCAATACAATAGTTTTGTTTGCCGCTACATTCGTTTTGGTAGTATTAAAAGAAGGTTGCTTTATTAAAGACTTTAGGGCGTCAAGAGAATTGGCGGGAGTCATTGCAATGGTCTCTCTCCTTCTAACATGCTGAATTTCGGCAATATAACTTTTATTGTGTTCACCATGGACTAATAAAACACTTCCAAGGTGAGCATGAAGATTGATAAAAAAGTCAATATTTGGAGTGAGATTAACAGTAGAAATATCCTCTTGTTGTGAAATAAAAATGGTACTACCGTCAAATTCTAAAATGTCTGACGCTTTATCAACCTGCTTTATTTCAAACGCATAACCATAAATAGTTCTTAGAATTTCAATATCAAAAGAATTGGGTAATTCATCCGTATAATTGATTTGGGTGTTTCTATTGTCTAACAAATTCTTTCTTAAAATTGCCAAAACAGGAGCTGTCTTTGACGAAAAACTTATTACCTCTTCCGGTGATAGGTTATTTGATTTAGCAATTACCCATTCTAATACACAAGACAATGGGTGCCCTAGTCGTATATAGTCAAAAGCAGTAGGCAATTCCTTGAGTGCCGAGGAATCAGAGTTGTTGTCATTAGCTAAGATTTCAAACTGTTCTAAAAATTGAACTTTGGCCAATTTTTCATCATAAACATCTAGTCGATGGGTTGTTAGACTCAACCAGCTAATTGGCATATTTTCTAATACATCTTTAATATAATCGAGCATTTTATCACCTTCCATAGTTTTCGCCTTTAGATAGGACCAAAGTACATAATAATTAGATTTATTTTAAAGTATTACAAGGCGTTTTGATATAACATTTATAATCGATAAAAACTTAAAAAAAATACAGAACCATAGTAATAGCATCTATAATCCTTTTTTAGAACTATGTGGCAACTTAATTCTAAAGCGTATTATGTGAAAGTAAAATTATTGCAAGCTAAAAACTTCCATCTTCTCCACAAAACCTCTATAAAAGTTAATTTTATAGAGGTTTTGTTTTTTAACAGCCTATTTTGGTGCTTTTTTCGGTTAAGTATTTAAATAGGGTTATTTGAAAAGTGAAAAATTAAATCCGTATTCTTCTAAGTTTTTATATTTTCTGTAGTCAAATTTATATAGAAATGCCCCTTTTTTTGAACCAGATTTATCTTTTTCATTTAAAGGAATAAGTAGGTTTAACGAAAGTACTTTTTTTCTAAAGTTTCTGGTATCTAATGTTTTTTGATGAATGACTTCATATAAATTTTGTAGTTGTGGAATCGTAAACTTTTTTGGCAATAACTCTAAACCAATTGGATAAAATTTTGATTTTTTTCGTAGCCTATTTAGAGCATCTTCAACCATTAAATTGTGGTCTAAAACAAGCTTAGGAAGTGTATCAACTTCATACCAAATGGCAGCGTGTTTTTCAACCAATTGTTTGTCAGATTCTTCAATATGAATTAAAGCATATTGCGCAATAGAAATACAACGGGCACCAATGTCTCTTTCTACTTCCGTATACGTTTTGAGCTCTTCCATAAAAATATTGTCTAATCCGGTAATTTCTTCTAAAACCCTTCGTGCCGCCTGATTCGCATTTTCGTTTGGTTTAACAAAACTTCCAATAAGCGATAAAACCCCTTTAAATGGCTCTACGCGTCTTTCAAAAACCAATAGTTTTAATATGCCATTGTCAAAACCGAATATAATACAATCGGTAGCAATATAAATTTTCTCTTCGTTGGAGTACCAGTCTTTTACAGCGGTTTGCTTTGTCATTTTTTTAATTTTTTAAAAAGGCTATACTCGTTTTTACAACTTCATCTAAGTGGGTAGATAAAACATTTTTTTTCCAAGGATGACACGCTCCAAAAACATGATTAGCACCATTAATAATTTCTAATTGACTATTTGGGTTCCATGTATTAAGATTTTCTGCTTCTAGCATAAAAACACTCGTGTCATCGTTCCCATGAATAATTAAATATGGTATTTTTAAGTTTGAAACGGCTCGCTTAATGGTTAAGCGTTCTTTATTCGCTATAAAATCTTCATAAAACTGATAATAATGGGGCATTTGCTGTTTGGTTCTGCCATTCAAAACATATTTAACGCCATCGGATTTCCAAGATTTTAAATCACCTTTTGTAGCGGTCCTGCTACCAAAATCGCATACACCAGCTAAAGTAATAACTTTTTTAATCCTAGGGTCTTCCTGGGCTTTAATAACAACAATACCACCACCTCGACTATGTCCAATAAGAGATATGTCATTTATATTTGTCTCTTTTTTTATTTCGGAATTATTATAAACCCAATCGATAACTGATTCTAAATCGTCCAATTCTTTGCTATAATTATTATTTCCAAAAGCTTCTAAATCTGGAAAATCAATGGGCTGCTCGATGGTTCCGCCATTATGGGAGAAATTGAATTTTATAAAATAGAAGCCAGCATCAGCAAAGGCTTTTGCCATAAGGTTCCAAGCGCCCCAATCTTTAAATCCTTTATAACCGTGGCAAAAAATAATTATGGGCGAATTTATTTTATTTAAAACGCAAGTTGTATCTATTAAAATAGGCTTTTGGTGTTTGCCATTAATAACTATTTGCTTTTTGATTATCATTTAGATTTCTTTTTCGGTAAATGGAATGTTTGAATTACAAATTTCTAAAATAAGCTGCTGTAATTCAACTTCAAAATTATCTAAGGTTTCTGCTGTAATTAAAGAATCTTTTCGCGCACCATTCCCAGCCTTATCCTTCTTAGAAAATTTTAAAAAGCCATTACTTAGGTTTTTAAAGGAGATAATTCCAGCCTCAACAGGGAGTTCTATATCGCTCGAAAGATGCATCATGTATGCGTAAGCAAGTACTTGAAAACTTTTACTGTATTTTTTGTAATCGGTAGTAATATTTTCCCAGTTTACAATTTCAACATCACTTTGTTCTACGCGCCCTGTTTTGTAATCTATAATCCTGGTAATGCCATTATATTGGTCCACTCTATCAACTTTACCTGTTAATTTTACAGGAAATTTTAATTCAGGAATAGTAATGATCACTTTGTTTTCGGCTTCAATAGCTAGTATTTTTATTTGATTTCCAGCCTTTAATTCTTTAATTTCAAAATCCAAAAAATTAGAAACATACCGTTTTGCAATTTCAAAAATTATTAAGTTTTTTCCTTTAGTAATATCACCTTCTTTGTATTCTTTTTTAAAATGAAGGGCAACAGTTTTATATATATCAGTTTTTAAATTTTTAATGATTTCAACCGTTATAAATTTGCCAATTAATGGTTCGTAAAAATCTTGAAGCGTATTATGAACCACGGTTCCCAGAGTGTTCGCTGCAATAGTTTCTTCTACATTATCGTGCTCTTTTATTTTTAAAATCTTCTGATAATAAAAATCGATTGGGTTTCTAATATAAGAAGTGAGTGATGAAGGTGAAAATCCTCTTTCGGCAACAGCAGTTATTTTATTTAAAAGGTCTTCATTTTTTTCAATAGTATTTAATGAAGTTTCAATTATAGGAACTTGTGGAACAATAATGTGATGATTTATTTTATGAATTCCTTCCAGTTCCAATTGTGTGATAAATCTACTTTTCTCGCCGCCTGTTAAAATATCAGCTTCAGTATTGTATAAAATGTATACGTTTTTAGCACGTTGTAAAAGGCGGTAAAAGTGATAGGTATAAACCGAATCTTTTTCTTTGTATGTAGGCAGTTTGTTTTCCAATTTCACGTCAAAAGGAATAAACGAATTGTTACTTTTTCCCGAAGGTAATACACCTTCATTAACAGATGAGATTATGACGGTTTCAAAATCAAGAACACGAGATTCCAACATGCCCATAATCTGTAAACCTTGTAAGGGCTCCCCCTGAAAATCTAAAGTTTCAGAACTTAATAATTCTTTATAAATGCTAAATAAGGTTGAAACATCTTTAATGTGGTGGTATTCTAAGTTTAATCGCGATAACTCGTTAAACAATTCATTAAAGCGATACAAATACTCCAATGAAAGCAAATTAGAGCCTTTATTTTCATCCAAATTGGTTTTAATAAATACAATAAGTTCGGAGCTATTTTTTAGGGCTAAATCGATAGATTTGTCCCAATTGGAAAATAATATGTCAATAATGTTATTGGATGCTTTGGCTATTTGTTTTAGCCGATCGGGAGTAACATAAATAATATTATTATCATCGATGGTTTCTATAATTTTTGAAGCATAATCAATCGATTCAAAATAAAATAATGGGCGTATAAATTGGTGCGATATAATTTTGATAACATCTTTATAATAAAAGGCTTTTGATGGGGTTTTATGGATATGAAATAACGATTCAAATAAAGAAGCAAGGGGGATAGATTTTAAAGGAAAACCCATCGTTATATTTAAAGCGTCTACATTTTGCGGAAGAGAATTAAGCACAGGAATTAATAAATTCTCGTCTCCTAAAACAACTGCTGTATTTTGTAATGATTGGTTCTTATTTTTTAAATTATTTAAAAGTGAACCAATATATTTTGCTTGTCCAATATTTTTAGGAACACCAAATACGGAAATATTTTTTTCAGTGGAATAATTAGTCGTAATCCAATTAAAGGGGTTGTTTTTAAAATATGCCCAATTTGTTTTATGTTGCCTTGTAAATAAAGCTGCATCGTGGTTTAAATTATTAATAAAAACAGCATCTATATCCCAATAAACCTGTGCTAAATCATTTTGAAGCAATTCTTGAATAATTGTTTCTTCGGCAGTGTTTAAGGCATTAAAGCCTAAAAACACATGTTGTTTTTTAGAATTATTTTGAATGTATGATTCCAAGTTTTCAACCGCTTCTCGATAAATTAAGCCTTGGTACCCCTTTTTCTTATTTAATAATTGTTCTTTAAAATGGGTATAATAGATATGGAGTTTATTCCAGAATGCTAAGTATTTTTTAACAAATTCTGTTTTTTTTTCTTCTAACGACCAATGTTTTAAATCTTGAATAGCACTTAAATAGTTAAAAATATTTTTTTGTGGAATGAGATACCTATCTATTTCATTAAAATCCTGAAGTAAAATTTGTGCCCACTTAGAAAACGATTCAAATGAATCTGGTTCTGAATCTTTGGTTAACTGAATATAGGTGTTATAAAAATGAAAAAGAAGTTCGGTGCTTGAAATAGATTTTAGTTGAGACATCTCTTCTACAAATTCTTCAATGCTAATAATTGTAGGCGAAAAAATAGTTTCACTAGTAACTTTAGCAAGTTGATGTTTTAAAAAGAGTCCTGCCCTTTTGCTAGGTAAAACGAAGGTTAATTCAGAAAGATTCGCATTCTTACTTTGTAAATCTTTTAGAACATCAAAAATGAAAGTTGTCATTGTATAAAAATAAAAAACGCTTCGGATATCCGAAGCGTTTTTAAACTTATTATTTAAAGGTTTAAATAATATCTATTATTTAGCCAAGTTAATTTCAACACGTCTGTTGTTAGCTCTACCTTTACTCGTTGTATTTTTATCAATTGGTTTTGACTCACCATAGCCAATAGCTGAAAGTCTGAATGCATCAATACCATTTTCAGTTAAGTATTCTTTAACTGATAATGCTCTCGCATCAGATAATTTTTGGTTTAAAGCATCGCTACCAACACTATCAGTATGACCTTCAACTGTAAATTTAGCATTAGTGTATTCTTTTAATATATCGATGATATCGTTTAAAACACTAGCAGATTGTTTTTGAATACTTGCTTTTCCTGTATCAAATAAAATCGTTTTAGCATATGCATTTAATGATTTAAGAACAGCCTCAGAAACTTCAGGACAACCATCGTTTGCAACAGTTCCCTTTACACTAGGACATTTATCATCTTTATCTAAAACACTATCACCGTCAGCATCTGGCCAAGGACATCCATTGTTCGCAGCAGGACCAGCATTAGTAGGACATTTGTCATCAGCATCAGTTACTCCATCACCATCAGTATCAGGACAACCAGCTAAAGCTTTTAAACCAGCTACAGTAGGACATTTGTCATCTTTATCAGCAATACCATCACCGTCAGTATCAGGACATCCGTTTAATTCAGCTAAACCAGCTTCGTTCGGACAAGAGTCTTTGCTGTCTTCAATACCATCACCGTCAGTATCAGGGCAACCATTAAAAGCAGCTATACCAGCAACATCTGGACAAGCATCATCTTTATCGTAGATACCATCACCATCTGTATCAGTCCCACCAAATTTAATTGAGATACCGGCAGTATGTTGAAAATGTGTTTGTAAATAATCTTCAAATGCGTGTTTGTATGAAGTTTGAAGAGTTAAACCAATGTTTTCGGTGAACCAAAGGTTAAAACCTAAAGTTCCATTAAAAGTACCCGCTCCAATTTCGTCAACCCAAGTGTAACCACCACCAACTCCTAAATAAGGATCGAAAGTTTTTCCTTCTAAGAAGTTATATTTAATTGTACCATCTAATCCGTAGTAAGATAAATCATCTACTGAAGCATCTCCCCATTTTTCTATTTTATTTAATGACCCAGCAACTCCAAACGAGAATCCGTCACCTAAATATTTAGACACAGAGATAGTTGATAAAGATGGTAAGATGTTCCAATGATCAGATACATTGAAAAAATCTTCAAAAATGGTTTCTCCAAAAGGAGCGCCATCTCCAGAAGGGAATGCATCAACTGCGTTTACCCCAATAGTAATTTGCCATGGGTTGTTTTTGTCTTGCGCATTAACGTTGCTATAAACAAGTACAAGCAACATAGCGAACAATAATCTGCTAAGATTTTTCATATTCAAAAGTTTAAGTTTTAAGTGTTAATTGTAAACAAAAGTAAGTTGTTAAAAATTATTATCAAAGACAAATGTATAAAAAAAATGGAAAATTCGTATATTCATCAATAGTTCAGAATGATTTTATATAATATTTAATGTTTTTCCAACATTTGTGAATGCATGAATAGCCTTATCTAAATGCTGTTTTGTGTGTGCTGCCGATAGTTGCACACGAATTCTTGCTTTTCCGTTAGGGACTACGGGAAAAAAGAATCCAATTACATAAACGCCTTCCTTTAAAAGCATATTGGCCATAGTTTGAGATAGTTTTGCGTCATATAACATCACTGGAACAATTGCAGAATCGCCATCAATGATGTCAAAACCAGCTTTTTTTATTGCTTCTTTGAAATAATGAGTGTTCCACTCTAATTTGTCTCTCAATTTAGTGTCATTGGCAAGCATTTCAAACACCTTTATAGAGGCGCCTACAATAGCAGGAGCTAGAGAATTTGAAAACAAATAAGGTCTAGAACGCTGACGCAGCATGTCAATGATTTCCTTTTTACCTGTGGTATACCCCCCCATAGCACCTCCTAATGCTTTCCCTAAGGTTCCTGTTATAATATCAATTCGTCCCATGACTCCTTTTTCTTCAAGGGTTCCGCGTCCTGTTTTACCTATAAAACCGGCAGCATGACATTCATCAATCATTACTAAAGCATCATATGTATCGGCTAGATCACAAATTTTATCAAGCGGTGCTACTACTCCGTCCATAGAAAACACACCGTCGGTCACAATTAATTTAAAACGAGCCCCATTTTTATCAGCTTCAATAAGTTGAGCTTCTAAATCTGGCATATTGCTATTTTCATAACGATATCTGGCTGCCTTACATAAGCGAACACCATCTATAATGGAAGCATGATTTAACGAATCTGAAATAATAGCATCTTCAGCTCCTAATAATGGTTCAAAAACGCCTCCATTAGCATCAAATGCGGCGGCATACAATATAGTATCCTCAGTTTGATAAAAATCTGCAATCTTTTGTTCTAAAGTTTTATGAATATTTTGAGTGCCACAGATAAATCGAACCGAAGACATTCCGAAACCATGGGTATCCATAGCATCTTTTGCTGCCTGAACAACTTCAGGGTGCGCTGATAAGCCTAAATAATTATTGGCACAAAAGTTTAATACCGTTTCTCCAGTGCTTAAAGTAATTTCTGCCCCTTGAGCAGATGTTATAATACGTTCTTCTTTATAAAGTCCTTTGTTTTTTATATCTTGAAGTTCTAATTGAAGGTATTTTTTTAGTTTTCCGTACACAATTTTGCGTTTTTAGCAAAGTTATACTTCTTTTACTAAAATATCATCATTTACATATACAAGAATCTTCTTTTTAACGATTATTCTCATATCCTGTAAAATATCTTGATAGGACTGTAGTTGTTGTTCATGTTTTTTGTCTTGACTACCCGTTTTATAATCAATAATAACAGCTTCGTTTTTAACATTAAGAACCACCCGGTCTGGTCTTAAAATAATACCATCTTTAGTAATAATGTCACGTTCATTATATACGGTATCATTTACATTGTAATAAGAAACAAGTTTTGGATGATTAACAAGTTGAAATACTAACTTTTTTAAGGCTTCTGCTTGTTGTAGGTTGATGGTTGAATCGTTTATAAAATCATTCATTACAAAATCAATATCATCCTTGGTTTTAATTTTAGATAGGATATTATGGATAAGATTCCCTTTTTCAATGGCTTCTTTCTGAGTTGTATCCCAAAGAAGTCCAGATTTTGTAACCACTTTTATATTATGCGCTTCTTTTGAAGTCGAAATAAATTCTTGTTGAATAAGATTTTCATTGGAAACCATGTTACTTTGACTTATTCTTTTTGTTCCAATGGCTGTCGGAGTTCCAAAACTGTAAACAGTTTGAGAATCGTTCCAAACACCTAAATGCTTTAAATAATTAATAAATAAACCTGAATATTTTTTATCGCTTACTTCGCCTTTGACAGAAATATCTTTTGCTGAAATAACATACAACTGCTCAATGGCGCGTGTTAATGTAACGTATAGCAGATTTATATTATCAAGTTCTTGTTCAGATTTATGGTTGTTAAAAATCTCAAGTCCGCTCTCGCCAAAATTTTCGAAATCTTTGTTAAAATTTAATAGAGTATGTGAAAAATTATTGTATGTTTCTTTGTTTAAAGGAAACCATTCTTTAGGTTCTAACTCTCTATAAATATCTAAATCAGCAAAAGGAAAAATCACCACTGGAAATTCTAAACCTTTTGATTTGTGAATGGTCATAATTTGAACCGCATCTTGTCCTTTTGGCGAGACAATGCTTAAACTGTCTTTTTTCTTATCGAAATAGTCTAAAAACCCAGAAATATCAGAGCCTTTTTTTTGTGAAAAATCTAAAACGAGGTCTAAATAAAATTGAATATAAGCATTAGAAGTTTTTACCAAATTAAAGCTTCTAACAATAGTTTCTGCTAAATCGAAAAGCGGAAGTTGTAATAAAGTGTTGCTATTTATATGAATGTTGAAAGCCTCAAAGCCTTTAAATAGCTGAAATATGTTTAAGTTTAAGTGATTGCAGAAGAATTCGTGTTTATTTTCAATATTAAATAAAGACGTTAAATAATTTAAAACAGCAATTTTAATGTCATTGTTTTTTGGCTGAATCAAAAGCCCCATCAAATTATTAACAAAAACAACCTCGGGCGCGTTATTTATTAGTAAGGTTTCTGAAGATATAATGGGAATGTGATGCTGACTTAAATAATTGGCCACCGCGACACCTTCTTTTTTCTTTCGGACCAAAACACAAATATCTTCAAGTTTAAACCCGCTTTCTATACATTTTTGGATGGTTTTTAAAACATTTTCAGAAAACATGTTATCTCTGTCATCTTCTTTTTCAATGTCTAAAAACAATAACTCCACATAACCAGATTCTTCTATAAAGGAATTTTGATGTGCATTTTCATATAAATTTTGATATGTTGTTTTAGTAAAAACTAAATTCGATAAATACGTAAAAAAGGCATTGTTAAAATCTACTATTTCTTTAAAGCTTCTATAATTTGTTGGGAGATTTTCAACCTGCTTCTTTACCTGAAACGGATTTTCACCATTAAACAATCCAATAAACTGTTCTGCTTTTCCACCACGCCAACGGTAAATAGCTTGTTTTGCATCGCCAACCAACATAGCGCTTCCTGTTTCTATGGCTAGGGCATTCTCCAACAGAGGTGTTAAATTTTCCCATTGTAAAACCGAAGTGTCCTGAAATTCATCAATAAAGTAATGTTTAAATTTTTCCCCAATGCGCTCGTAAATAAAAGGTGTAGGTTGGTTTTTTATTTCGTTGCTTATAATATGGTTAAATTCTGAAATAAGCATTTTGTTTTGGTCTGCTTTAAGCGTTTTTAACTCATTATTTATGGCGTTTAAAACCGACAAAGGTGTCACGTTTTTATAAAAGGCTTTTAAAAATTTATAATGAAAAACAGCTTGTTTGGTTTCGTAAAAAACTGCTGCTATTTGGGGTTGAATTTGCTCTATTATAGATGCAATTTCATTTGTAACTCGTTTTGGATAAAGTGTTTTTTCTTCAATGTCTTGTTGCCAACCAGCTTCAAAATTCACATCAAATTTCTTGTTAGATAAATTGATAAAATGTTTTGGTAAATAACTACTTGAAAAATCGTTGTGTTCTAAACCAGCTTCTTCTATTAAAATTAAAACCTTGTTTGATTTCTCAACTATGTTAATTTCTAATATTGAAATATCTTTTTTTAATTGTGCTTTAAGCACCTTAAAATCCTCTAAAGTTTTGTCTTTTAAAGTGTCAATAAATGGAATGTCGTTTTCATTAACCAACAATTTTGCAATTTTATTAAAGTCAAAAGACACGTCCCAACTTTTATCGTCATCCGCTTTTTCAATAGCAAAATCTACCAAAACCTGTGTTAAAACTATATCTGTTCCTGCCTTTGCAATCAGGCTGTCCACCGCTTCGTTTAATAAAGCCTCCTGGTCTAATTCCACTTCAAAATTTAAAGGTAATTTTAAATCGTAGGCAAAAGTTCTAATCAATTTATGTGTAAATCCATCTATGGTCGAAATATCAAAAGCAGCATAATTGTGTAAAATAGTGTTCAGTAATTTTTCCGACTTAGTGTGCAACAGAGTAGGCTGCATAAGTAACTCTTCACAAATAGCATTAAACATACTATTTGGTTTTTCTAAAATTTCCTTATCAGAAAATTGTTTTAAAGTTTCAATAATACGGTCTTTCATTTCGGCAACCGCTTTATTCGTAAATGTAATGGCTAAAATGCGCTTAAATTGTTCCGGATTATTAGATTGAAATAAAATTTTTAAATATTCTTTTACAAGCGTAAACGTTTTTCCACTTCCAGCAGATGCATTATACACGGTAAAAGAATTGTTTGTTGGCATGATTTAGAAATTTGCAGACAAGATAAAAACTATCGATGAGTCGATAACTATTTATTATTTTTAATTGAGGCCTTTTATGCGTAAATTTGAATTAAATTAAATATTAATAGTTAAAACAAAAAATTATGGCTTTCGAATTACCACAATTAGGATATGCTTATGATGCTTTAGAGCCTCATATTGATGCACGAACTATGGAAATACACCATTCAAAACATCACCAAGGATATACAAATAACTTAAACGCTGCTATTGCAGGAACAAATTTAGAAGGAAAATCTATCAAAGATATTCTTGCTAATTTAGATATGAATAATGCAGCGGTAAGAAATAATGGAGGTGGTTTCTTTAATCACTCATTATTTTGGGACGTAATGAAACCAGAAGGTAAAGGATCTTTGTCTGGCGAATTAAAAGATGCTATTATAGCCACTTACGACTCAGTAGATGCTTTTAAAGACGCCTTTAGTAAAGCAGCGGCAACACGATTTGGTTCTGGTTGGGCTTGGTTATGCGTACATAAGGGAGGAAAGGTTGAAATTTGCTCTACACCAAACCAAGATAATCCTTTAATGCCTGGAGTAACTTGTGGCGGAACACCTATATTAGGTCTTGATGTATGGGAACACGCATACTACCTAAACTATCAAAACCGTCGTCCGGATTATATCAATGCATTTTTTAGTGTAATTAACTGGAGCGAAGTAGAAAAACGTTACGCTGAGGCGAAATAAAACATGCTTAACACGTTAAATATAAAAGCAAGTTCTTAATTGAGTTTGCTTTTTTTTATGGCGTTACCCAAGGGTCGGGCTATGCGTTACAATCTTTTTAAAATGTTGTTACACTTAGCCTGCTACCTGGTAATCTGTTCTTTTATATTCTTAATAGAGGTCTTTGCTCTCAAGTTTTAAAAAGGATTTACACTTCTATCCCTAACGCAAATTTGGATATTCTACAAGAAACAATTTAGAAATACCAGAGAAACAAATAAGTAGAAATTATATTAAATGAAAAAGGTGAACGAGTGTTCACCTTTTTGCCCCAAATCTACCATGAACTTAACCTACTTATGTTATGGTGTAACAAATATATACTAGTAAAATAGTTTGAAGAAATATTTTGGCTAAACTACTTATATTTTGGCTAAACAGAGTTTTGGTAATGTATACCTAAAACTGAATTTTATTACGAAACTAAATTGCATAAAAAAAGGCGAACAGATGTTCACCTTTTTTTGCCCCAAATCTACCATGAACTTAACCTACTTATGTTATGGTATGTCTAATTTATGCGTATTTTAGACAATCTGATTATTTATTAGATGAACAGCAATTTTTTCAGATTAAATGTATTTTTAGCAGTTTAACGGCGCATAAAATGAGTAGATCACAATTAATAAGCACGTTCTTTATTGCCTTCGTAAAAGTTTATAAACGCACGATTCACAACTCTATTCCCCCCTACTGTTGGATAGTTTCCAGTAAAATACCAATCCCCTAAATGTTCCGGACAGGCTTTGTGTAAATTCTCAACCGATTGAAAAATAATTTTAACCTCCGCTTTAATACTTTCATCACTTAAAAGTTCTGCTATTTTATCAGAGATTTGTTCATCTGTAAACGGGTCATATATTTCCTTAACAAAATTTTGAACATACACGTCTTCTAATTCGGTTTGATCGATACACTTATCATACACTTCTTTTATAATTTGGTAATTATCTGCTTCCTTTAATAATTCTAAAGCAGCTCTAAAAGCTATTAAGCTTTCAAGATTTGCCATATCAATTCCGTAACAATCTGGATAGCGAATTTGTGGAGCGGACGATACCACCACAATCTTTTTAGGATTTAAGCGGTCCAACATTTTTAAAATACTCTTTTTTAATGTAGTCCCTCTAACAATGCTATCATCAATTATCACCAAATTATCGGTTGGTTTTATTACACCATATGTAACGTCATAAACGTGGGCAACTAAATCATCACGACTACTATCTTCCGTTATAAAGGTTCTAAGCTTTACGTCTTTAATCGCAATTTTTTCTACACGAATGCGCTCTGATAAGATTTCGGTAACTTTTTCTGCCGATATTGAACGTTGCCCGGTTAAAATGGCTGCTGTTTTGTTTTTATTTAAAGCAGCCTCGGCAGTTTCAATCATACCAAAAAAGGAGGTTTCAGCAGTATTTGGAATATAGGAAAAAACGGTATTTTTTGTATCATTATCTATAGCTTCTAAAACTTTTGGCATCAATAATTTACCAAGCATTTTACGTTCTTGGTAAATTTCGGCATCGCTTCCTCGAGAAAAATAAACACGCTCAAACGAACATGCTTTACGCTCTAATGGCTCCAATATTTTTTTAATAGAAACGCTACCAGAATTTTTAGTAATAATGGCATGTCCAGGTTCCAATTCTTTTACATCTTCAAATTTTACATTAAAAACAGTTTGAATAACCGGACGTTCAGAAGCAATTACAACGACCTCATCGTCTTTATAGTAATAAGCAGGGCGAATACCAGCAGGGTCTCTTAATACAAACGAATCACCATGACCTATTAAACCTGCCATTGCGTAGCCACCATCCCAATTTTTTGCTGCTCTTCTTAAAATTTTAGCAACATTTAATCGTTCTGCTATTTGTGGGGAAGCCTCTCTTTTGTTGTAACCTTCTTTTTTGAGGTCTTTATAAATTTTACTTACTGCATCATCTAAAAAATGACCAATTTTTTCCATAATGGTAACAGTATCGGTGTATTCTTTAGGGTGTTGCCCCAATTCAATAAGGTTTTTAAAAAGCTCTTTAACATTGGTCAGATTAAAATTTCCAGCCATTATTAAGTTTCTGTGCATCCAGTTGTTTTGTCTTAAAAAAGGATGAACACTTTCTACACTGTTTTTTCCGAAGGTACCGTAGCGTACATGTCCTAAAAGTACTTCGCCTATATATGGAATGTTTTTTTTCTGCAAAGCAACATCATCGGCATATTCTGGGTGTTCTGTAATCTCTTTGTTTATTCTTTCATTTATTTGAGCAAAAATATCCTGAATGGGTTGCTGTGCAATAGAACGTACTCTACTAATATAACGTTCTCCAGGTTTTGTATTAAGTTTAATACTTGCAAACCCAGCACCATCTTGCCCACGATTGTGCTGTTTTTCCATCATAAGGTACATTTTGTTTACCCCATAAAAGGCGCTGCCGTATTTTTCCTTATAAAATTCTAGTGGTTTTAAAAGCCTTATAACCGCTATTCCACATTCGTGTTTTAATGCATCACTCATTCGTAAAGATTTTACGCTTTCGCGGAATTGATTAATTATTATTTAAATTAAAAACGCGCTCTATTTTAGAGCGCGCTTGTTTCTTCTAATTTTATTTCAAATTGTGTTAATTGCTTAAATTGCAATAATCGTGTTTGAATCTCTTCGCCTTTTAAATTTTCCATCCGCTCTGTTCCAAATTTCTCAACACAAAATGAAGCCAATGTTGACCCATAAATAACAGCGTTTTTCATATTTTCGAAAGATGTATCACCAGTTTTAGCAATATATCCTGCAAATCCACCAGCAAAGGTATCACCAGCACCCGTAGGATCAAACACTTCTTCTAACGGTAAAGCCGGAGCATAAAAAATATGCTCATTATGAAATAATAATGCACCGTGTTCTCCTTTTTTAATAACCACATATTTAGGTCCCATCGCGTGAATTTTTCTTGCAGCAACAACTAACGAATATTCACCAGTTAATTGTCTGGCTTCTTCATCGTTTATAGTAATAACATCAACACGTTTTATTACACGATGTAAATCTTCAAGAGCACTATCCATCCAAAAATTCATGGTATCTAAAACAACTAATTTTGGTTTTTTTACCATTTGATCTAAAACACTAGATTGGACTATCGGATGTAAATTCCCTAACATTACCACCTCGGCATCACGATAATTTTCAGGAACTATAGGACTAAAATCTGCAAGTGTATTTAGCTCAGTAACCAAAGTGTCACGAGAATTCATGTCATTATGGTAAAGACCACTCCAAAAGAATGTTTTTCCTTCTTTAATCACTTCAATACCAGAAATATTAATATTTTTATTAGATAAAAGATCTAAATATTTTTGCGGAAAATCGCCACCAACCACCGAAACTGCAGCAGCATCAACATTAAAATGAGAAGCAGCTAAACCAATAAAAGTTGCAGCACCACCAAGAATTTTATCGGTTTTCCCGAAAGGCGTTTCTATAGCATCGAATGCTACGGTGCCAACAATTACTAATTTATTCATAAAAAAGATGTGATAATTTTGTGCAAATATAAGGCTTTTAAATACTAAGACAAGAATATCTTTTGGAATGTATTGACAACCAAAACTAAATTTATTTTCTTCCGAAATCGGCAGGAATTTCGCCCCAAGCTTTTGTTTCCCATTTTACAATAACCGTATTGTATGAGTTGTTTTTTAACCAATCTATAGCTCTTTCAACTAATTCAAAAAGCATTTTATTTTTTTGGTCACGCTCTAATTTGGTGTTACAGTTTTTCTTTTTAACCCAACTAATAGCGGTTTTACTGTCGGTGTATAAAATGCGGTCGCTATTGTTTTTTTTAAGTAATGCTAACCCATGAACTAATGCTAAAAATTCACCAATGTTATTGGTGCCTTCTTCAAAAGGGCCTTGCATAAATAATTGTTTTTTTGTTTTTGTATCTACGCCTCGGTACTCCATGATTCCGGGGTTTCCACTAGAAGCAGCATCAACCGAAATTGAATTGTAATTAGGTTGTCCTATTTTTTTTAGTTGTTCGGCAGATAATTCACTTTTAAAATCAGTCTTTTTTCCAACATAGTTAAAGTAATTTCCTTTTGCCGCTTTTTTGGCAGCATCTAAACTTTCAAACGATTTGTATTGTGCCCCTTCAAAATTGGTTATTTGCGTCTTGCAATCGTTCCAAGTTTCAAACACACCTGTTTTGTGTCCTTTCCAGACTGTATAATATTTTTTCTTCTTTTTTGACATTTTATTATTCTGTAAGTTCAAGTAATAAGTGCAACAGACAAATTTAAAACACCTGGGATTGCTCCCAAGTGTTTTAGGTCAAAAACTTAAATTTGTCTTGCATGAAAAATTACAAACAATTGACCGCCCACCAAAGA
>JBNMNO010000047.1:0-19087 GCA_051275695.1 Mariniflexile sp. | reverse complement strand
AAAGCTAATTCTTCAATGCCTTTTTTACCTTCTGTTGAAGTTGATAATATTGATTTTAAACTTTCAATCTGAGATTCAAAAGTACCAGACAAGGTAAATAAAGGTTGTAATTTTGAAATACCTTCTTCGGAAATTCCTTTAGATAGCATTTCTTCTTTTACCTTCTCCTCGCCTATTTTATCTAGTTTATCAAGTGCTACTGTAAAATCGATTAATTGATCACTGGCACCAATAACTTCGGCAATTCCAGATAAAATTTTTCTGTTATTAATTTTAATAGTAACCCCTTCCAATTTTAATTTTGAAAAAATGGTATCGTATAATTGAATAAACTCAACTTCCTGCCAAAGTGATGCACTTCCAACCACATCGGCATCACATTGGTAAAACTCTCTAAACCGCCCTTTTTGCGGTCTGTCAGCACGCCACACAGGTTGCATTTGGTAACGTTTAAAAGGAAATTCTATCTCGTTTTGGTGTT
Source organism: Mariniflexile sp. (assembly GCA_051275695.1). Taxonomy (GTDB): domain Bacteria; phylum Bacteroidota; class Bacteroidia; order Flavobacteriales; family Flavobacteriaceae; genus Mariniflexile. Next base: position 18,606 of record JBNMNO010000047.1, on the reverse strand, counting down.
GGACTACATAACGTGCAAAAGGCACTGTTAAATCGTAACGAAGGGCTTTTTCAGATATACTTGAAGTTAATTGGTTTGAGTCTTTTTCTAAGTAAGCTTGCTCATTAGATTTTAATAAATAATCACCAGAATTTAAAATTTTAAAAATCAGTCTATCGCCTTCTTCTCCATATTTCCCCATTAAAGTTTCAGAGTTTTCAAAACTGGGTGTTTCTATAGGTTGAAATCCAAAAGTTTCAAAAGCAGCTCGAATGGTATTAAAAATATAATTGCGTTTTGCTACCTGTTCTGGGTTAAAATCTCTGGTTCCTTTAGGAATACTTGGTTTTTGAGCCATTTTAAAATTTTAGTTAATATGCACTTCGACTAGCTTTGCTAGCTACCTTCAAATAAAATATATTTTTTTTCCGTAATGCTCAGTCTGACAAAAATAATTAATGAAAACGTTATTGCGCGCTTTTTCATTAAAAAAAGTAAAGCAATCTTTCAAATGGAAACTTGCAGGTTGTAAGTGATACTACAGATACAGATTACTTCACTCCGTTCGTAATAAGGAAACCAATAATCGACTTGTTAATTAAATGATGTGAACTTTGTTAATTTATCAAGGTATCAAAATACTTAAATAAATCGCCTTTTGTAATTACAGCACCTTGCTCAATCAATTTAAATTTATCTAAATTTTTATCCTCAGTATACTCTTTTTTAGCTTGTAAAAACTCCACATGCTCGTCCATTAAGTTTTCTCGCAACCACTTATACCCTTCGGTAGTCGTTAAATCTTGCTCATTTTTAAGCTTAACGGCAATAACCTGCATGTTCGTTTCATTTAAACTAAACAAATGCATTTGTTGTGGTGAAAAATGTTCTAAATATTTAGCTGTACTTAAAGCACCTTCCCAAATTAAATCGCTAAAAACATCCAGTTCCATTTCTGCCAATTCTGGTCTGTTTACTTTCAAATTAGTCCATTCATCAGCAGTAACCGATTGTGTTGCTAAAAAATTAATAAACTCTTGGTGTAATTCTTCAAATTGTTCTTTTGTAAGTCTAGAATATTTCATTTTATAATATATTGTCCGTTTTAACAGGTTTTCAGCTATATCTTTTTGAAAACAAAAAGGATGTCGCCTCAACCGTTAACGCAAAAAAAATGCGCTCCTTTTTAGGAGCGCAAATTTAAGAATATATATGCTATTATTTTAGAAAATGTAACGTAAACCAAACTGTGCTTGCCATCTAGAAGCTAAACTAGCATCAAAACCAAAGGTTTTGGCATCAGGTCCTCCATTAAAAGTATAAACTGGTGTACTACCAGAAGCATCTACACTTATTGGAGATAAATTATTAGGCTGTTCTACAACACCCCAATCAGAGTTTATTAAATTACCAAAGTTTAATATATCCAAACTTAATTGTAAAGTATTCGTTTTATTATTACCTACATTAAAATTGAAATCTTGTAGTATTTTAATATCCCAACGCCCTCTCCATGGTGCTAAAGCCCCATATCTATCAAAATAACTACCTCTGTTATCGCTTAAATATTTATCCTGAAGAATGAAATTTTCATAATTATTAGCCATAGTTGAACCTCCTGAAAAGTCCATTTGCTGTACTTCACTCGCTGTTGGAATGTATATAAGGTCGTTATTTTGGAAGGAGCTGTCACCATTAATATTACCCGCATAGGTATAATTAAAACGTCCTCCTTGAGCGTACTCAAAAAATGTTGAAATGGTTGTCGCCAACTTATCATTACTATAAGCCCATTTTTTACTTGCTACCCCAATAAAACGATGGGTATCCCCATATTTAGAATACGATAAAACATCATTATTAGCATTTCCTAAATTTGGGTTAAAATCAAAAGCATCGCCAGTAATTTCAGCTTCAATAGAATTTACATCTTTTGAATTTAAATAGTTATACGCAAAACTTGTATAAAGTCCGTTTAAAAAATTCTTTTGAGCTTTTAATGTAACATTCCAAATTCGACCTTTATCCGAGTTTGTAAACACATAAGCATTATTACCTCCATCACCCGGCAAATAAACAGGTCGATCATCACCAGGAGCGTTAAGCGTTCCTGATGGATTTCTTAAACCCCAGTTTTGTACATGAGCAGCATTCATGTCTTTGGTAAAAGAGACATCTGTTGTAAGCGTAATGCCGTTTTCTAACCTATGATCTGCACCAATATTAGTACGCCAAACTTGAGGCCATTTATAATCTGGATCTATTAATTGAAAAAAACCATCGTCTGCACCGCTTACTTGATTACCTAACCAAACAAAAGGAAAACGCCCTGTAAATATGCCAGAACCACCGCGAATTTGTGTTTTATTTTCATTATTTACATCCCAATTAAAACCTACCCTTGGTGAAATTAACCAATCATTATTAGGTAAAATTGTAGAATCTAAAGTTACCTCTTCATTGGTATTTGGATTAAAATATAGTGTAGAATTATTTCTTACAGCACCATTATCAGTGTCAATATATTTTTGAATTAAATCTGCCGTATCAAAATACAAAGGTTTATCAAAACGAACACCATATGTTAACTTAAAGGCATCAGTTACGTTCCATTCATCCTGTGCATAAAACGATAATTGACCCACATTAAGTTCTGCTAATTTCCAACCACCATCGTTACCAGTTCCATTGGCATTAGATGAGTTGAAAGCATTATTAGTAGCAGTTAAATATTGATCTACTAAACCTCCAGGTTGTGCATTATCCAAAAATGTTTGAACATCTGGGTATGGACTAAATATTCCATAATATGGGAATATTCCAAAATTAAAAGACTCATAATTAACAAGGTTAAAAGAATTTTCGAAAGCAAACTTCTCGTAAGAAAAACCTATTGTAAATGTGTGATTCCCCTTTACAATATTTAAATTGTTGGTTAATTGAAATACTTTCTGATCTAATTCATTATTAATTGAAAAAGGTTCGTGACCAGCGATAATATAATTAGAACCAGCTCCATCTTGAATAGCGATAACAGGTGCTGGACCAGATAACGGATTTCTAAAATCATCAAAATGAGTATACCCTACTTGAAGTTTATTAGTCATCTCTCCAGACAAAGTAGAGTTTAATTCCAATTGAACCGATTGCAATTTGTTATTTATTTGGTACCCTGAATTTTCAAATTGTAAGGTTTGAAAATTTGGGCCTCTAGAACCCAACGCTGTTGGATGTGCAGGCTTTTCTTTTGAGGCATCTAACCAGTTGTATATAACTGCTAAACGATTATTGTCGTTAATATTCCAATCTAATTTAACGATTCCTTTTGTGGACTCTGAGCCATAATTAAACCCTTCAAATCTCCCCGTATTATAATCTAAACCTGTTAAAGCATTTTGAACAGCTACAAAATCGCTTCTTAATACTCTTGATTCATTAACCGCTCCAGAACCTGTGTTCGGCACCCAACCGTTAGTACCAAGATCTGTTCTATCATCTTTTTCGAAATTGGCGAAAAAGAATAATTTATTCTTCACTATGGGTCCGCCAATACTCAACCCATATTGGTTTTGCTTTAAGTTTGATGATGGCACATCTTCTCCATTAATTTTACTTCCTGTAAAATTTTCATCTCTATAAAAACCATAAACAGTACCATGAAATTCATTAGTCCCACTTTTGGTAACTGCATTTACTGTCGCTCCTGTAAAACCAGATTGTGTCACATCATAAGGTGCTAATGATACTGATATTTGGTCAATGGCATCCAACGAAATGGGCTGTGCATCTGTTTGTCCTCCCGGAGTTGGAGCATCTAAACCAAATGGGTTATTGAAAATAGCACCGTCTAAAGAGAAATTGTTGAATTGATCATTTCTACCGCCAAAGGAATTTCCACTAGCTGAAGGCTCCAATCTTGTAAAATCGGCTGCTGATCTAGAAATAGTTGGTAAACTAGTTAACTCGCGTCTTCCAATGTTCGTTTCTGCTCCTGTACGGTCACTACCAAACGTTCCAGTTCTTCCAGATCCTTGAACAACTACAGCATCTAATTGCTGACTATCGTCAACCATTGAAATATCAATGTTCTCTGTTTTTCCTAAGGTTAAATACACATCGTTAAAAGATTGCTCTTGATACCCAATAAAACTAATTGTAATAGAGTATGGACCACCCACTCTTAAATTTAATAAATTAAATCTTCCGTCAATATTTGTAGCTGCACCATACTTTGTACCTGTAGGTGTATGAATAGCTACAACATTTGCTCCAGGCAGTGGAGCTGAAGTTTCGTCTAAAATTAGACCTTTAATGTTGGATGTGGTAACCTGCGAAAACGCAAGCAATCCAAAAAACAATAAAAAAATGGAAAGTGTTGTTTTTTTCATTTGAATAAAATTATTTGAGTTAGTTAGTCAAATATCTGTTATGCATGCATAACAGATATTAATAGCAAAAATAGTGCAAAAAAAAACCACTCTAAAGAGTGGTTTTACTTTTTTTTTAAGATTTTATTAACTATTTGTTAATTAATCTGCTTGTGCTATAACCTCAAACTCTAAATCCACTGTTACGCCTCTGTGTAAACGAACTACAGCGGTGTATTTTCCAGTACGTTTAATAGTTGTAACTGTTATGAATTTTTTATCGATAGTTTGACCTTCTTTTTCTAAAGCGGCAGCTACATCCATATTATTTACAGAACCAAATAATTTCTCGCCAGTACCTACTTTTGCAGGTATTTTAATTTCTAAAGCTTTTAAAGCCTCAGCAATTTTGTTAGCTTCATCAACTATTTTCTCTTCTTTATAAGCTCTTTGTTTTAAGTTTTCTGCCAATACTTTTTTAGCAGAAACCGTAGCCATAACAGCTTGTTTTTGAGGAATTAAAAAGTTTCTACCATAACCGTTCTTAACTGTTACAACATCGTCTTTAAATCCTAAATTTTCAACGTCTTGTTTTAATATAAGTTCCATTGTTATCGGTATTTTATTTTAATAAATCTGCTACATAAGGCATTAAAGCTAAATGACGTGCTCTTTTAACAGCAACAGCCACTTTTCTTTGATACTTCAATGAAGTCCCTGTTAAACGTCTTGGTAAAATTTTACCTTGTTCGTTTATAAACCTTAATAAAAAATCTGGATCTTTGTAATCAACATATTTGATTCCAGATTTTTGAAACATACAATACTTCTTTTTCTTGTTTGTATCAATATTAAGAGGCGTTAAATATCTAATTTCTCCGTCTTTTTTTCCTTTTGATTGTTGTTCTATAGATGACATAATTAAGCTTTTTGTTTAAGTTTAACTCTTCTTCTCTCTGCCCAAGAAATAGCATGTTTATCTAACGCTACAGTTAAATAACGCATAAAACGCTCATCACGTCTAAACTCTACTTCTAAAGTATTAATGACCTCACCAGCAACGGTGTACTCAAATAAGTGATAAAATCCACTTTTTTTGTTTTGAATTGGATAGGCTAATTTTTTTAGCCCCCAATCTTCTTTTGATACCATCTTAGCGCCGTTAGAAACAAGAAAATCTTCGTATTTCTGTACTGTTTCCTTTATCTGATCTTCAGATAAAACGGGATTTAAGATGAAAACAGTTTCATAATGATTCATAAAAATCGTATTTATTGTTAAAAATTGGGTGCAAAAATAGTTAATAAATACATAGTACACAACTATATTTCATTGTAATTTTTTGTTATGTTTACATGGTATTATTTAGGATGTAAGATGTTAAAATTATGTTAATTTTGGTAGTTGAACCGATTTATTTGGTTTTTAGCCGAATTTTTTGTACTATTGTCGATATCTTAACCTAAATAATATAAATGTTATGACTTTAAACTGTGTAGTAGTAGACGATTCAGCAATACAGCGTCTCTCTATTGTTAAGTTAGTAGAGAACCACCCCGGTCTCAACTTAATTGCAGAGTACAGTAGTGCTTTAGAAACGAAGAATGGTTTAAATACGCATCAAGTGGATTTAATCTTTTTAGACATTGAAATGCCAGTGCTAAATGGATTTGAACTTTTGGACGTATTAAACAACAAACCCCAAATTATTTTTGTAACCGGTAAAACAGAGTATGCTTTTAAAGCATTTAACTATGATGCTACCGATTATTTACACAAACCAATCTCTAGAGAACGTTTTAATGTTGCTGTTGATAAAGCTTTAGAACAGCACAAATTAACTCAAGACTTTGAAGAAGAAGAGGGCGAACACATCTTTGTAAAGAGTAATCTTAAAAAACGTAAAGTTTTTATAAAAGATATTAAGTGGATTGAAGCTCTTGGTGATTACGTAAAACTAGTTACTGAAGAAAACAGCTTGGTAGTATTATCCACAATGAAATCTTTTGAAAAAGAATTACCGGAAAATAAATTTTTGAGAATTCACAAATCTTATATTGTGAATCTTGATAAAATTGACAGATTTAACAGTAAAAATGTTGAAGTTGGTGCTTATGAAATTCCATTAAGTAGGAATAAAAAGACTCAACTAGTTGATGCTTTGAATAATATTTAAGCTAACCAACTAAATCAAAAGTTATCGACATTTAAAATTACTCTAATTGACCGAAAATCTTTAATACTTAAGAAGCTATTATTAATTTTAATAATAGCTTCTTTTGTTTTCGATAAAGATTGTTTTTTAGGAATCTTTATCAAAATATTTTTATGAAACTGATTTCTAATTCTGGCAATTGGCGGCGATTCGGGTCCTAAAATAAAATCCCCAAACACATTTCGCAACGATTTCGCATACCATATAGAAGCCGTATCCACCTTTGCAAAGTCTTTGTGCTTTAACGTAATTTTAATTTGTTTAAAAACAGGGGGATACTTATAGCTATAACGATCGTTCATTTGTTCGTTATACATGTCTATATAATTATTGGTAGACACTTGCTGTAAAATATTATGAAGCGGATTATAGGTTTGAATTAAAACTTTTCCCCGTTCCTCAGTGCGTCCTGCCCTACCGGATACTTGCAACATTAATTGAAAACTTCGCTCGTGTGCTCTAAAATCTGGAAAGTTTAGCATGTTATCGGCATTCATGATACCAACCAACTTTACATTTCTAAAATCCAAACCCTTGGTAAGCATTTGTGTGCCAACTAATATATCAATTTCCTGCTGTTCTAAAGCGGTAATTATCTTTTCATACCCATACTTACCACGTGTGGTGTCTAAATCCATTCTTGCCACCTTAAAATCCGGAAACAACACTTTTACTTCTGCTTCTATTTGCTCCGTTCCAAAACCTTTATTATCCAATTCAGTACTACCACATGCCCTACAGTTTTTTGGCATTATTTCGGCAAACCCACAATAATGACACCGTAATTGGTCCCTATATTGATGATAGGTTAAACTAACGTCGCAATTCGGGCATTGTGGCGAATGCCCGCAAGTATGGCATTCAACAATAGGCGAAAACCCACGTCGGTTTTGAAACAAAATAATTTGATGTCCATCTCGCAACGTTTGGGTCATTTCTTCAATTAGTCGGTCGCTAAAATGCCCTTTCATACGCTTTTTCTTCAAGGCCTCTTTAATATCAACCAACTCAATATCGGGCATCAACACATCATTAAATCGCTTTGTTATTTCAACAAAACCATATTTATTTTTTTTCGCATTAAAATAACTTTCTAAACTTGGAGTCGCCGACCCCAAAAGCGTTTTTGCTTGATGTATATGTGCCAAAACAATAGCCGTATCGCGGGCATGATAACGTGGTGCCGGATCGAATTGTTTAAAAGACTGTTCGTGTTCTTCATCAACAATTATTAATCCCAAATTATTAAATGGCAAAAATATAGAGGAACGCGCGCCCAATACTATTTGCGCTTTCGCGGAATTGTTTAAAACATGATTCCAAACCTCAACCCGTTCATGCGATGAGTATTTAGAATGAAAAACAGCGACTTGTTCGCCAAAATAATTCTGCAATCGGGTAATTAATTGGGCTGTCAACGCAATTTCTGGTAATAAATATAAAACCTGTTGCCCTTTCTTTAAAGCATCTTCAATAAGTTTTACATAAACCTCGGTTTTACCTGAAGATGTTACGCCGTGAAGCAAAACCACAGATTCTTCTATAAAGGATTCTTTTATTTCAGATAAGGCCGTTTTTTGATATGCATTAAGATTTTTTGTTGACTCATTATCATCTCCTGAATATTGAATTCTGTCGGTTTGAATATAATATTCATCAAGAATACCTTTATCAATCAATGCCTTTACAATGGAAGCTGAAGCATCGCTTTCTTTTGTTAAATCTGCTACTTTTACTGGCTTTTTAGTCGTAGCCGAAATAGAAAATAAGGTTAAAATAACCTCATGTTGTTTGGGTGCTCTACTTAAATCATCTAACAGTTTTTGTAAGGCAGATTCAGAAGTAAAATTAGGGTGCAATTTTACGTAGCGAACCAATTTTGGTTTGTACTTTTCATACACTTCTTCTTCAACAGAAATAGCTTCCTTTTCAATTAATCGTTTAATAACAGGAAGTACATTTTTCTTGTCTAAAATATTAGCGATATCATGAATTTTTAAAGATGATTGATTTTGTAATGCTTCGTAAACCAAAAACTCATCGTCTTGTAAAATAGATTCATCAATAGCTTTTGCATGCTTAGTTATTATAGTTTCACTTTCCAACACAAAGGCGCTTGGTAAAGCTGCTCGCATCACATCGCCCAACGTACACATATAATAATTAGCTATCCATTGCCATAATTGAAGCTGTTTTTCATTTACAATTGGACCTTCATCTAAAATTTGATGAATTTCTTTTGCTTCATATACTGTTGGCGCTTCGTTATGAATTTTAGAAACAATCCCTGTATAAATTTTCGATTTTCCGAAAGGCACCGCAACACGCATCCCAATTTGCAAAAAATTGGCTTCAGAAGGTGTTATGCTATAAGTAAATAACTTTTGGAGTGGAACAGGTATTATAATGTCTATATAGTATTGCATGAACTACCTCCTTTTTCTAAGTTTATTCATTGATGCGTTTAGCTCATACCCCATTAATAAAATATTAGAATTTAACCACAAATAAAACAAAAGAATTAAAAGTGCACCTATAGAACCATAAAGCTTATTGTATTGGCCAAAATGCTCAATATAAATACCAAATAAATACGACGATAATATAATAAGTAGTGTTGTAAATAACGCCCCAACGGAAAAGAATTTAGAATGTTTTCCTTCTTTGGTGCCAAAATAATATAAAGTTGCCGTTGCCATGTATACCATGATTACAAAAAATGTATATTTCGCAACATCGAACCAAAATACACTTTGGTTTCCTACTTGATACCCTTTGTTTTCTAAAGTATCCAACAATTTTTGTATAAAATATATTTGAAAATACCCCAAAACCACAATAGTTATAATAAGCAGAAATGCCAAAATTAATGCAACGCCTAATGCATATAAATATTGGCGAAATACATTTCGGGATAATTGCTCGTGATACGAATTTTCAAAACCCGAAAACACAGCGCTTACACCATTTGCCATAAGCAGAATAGACAAAACAAATACTGAAGATAACAACCCCCCTCGTTTTGACTGGTCAATGTTTTCAAAGATATTTTCAAAGAAAAAATCGGAAGTGTTGGGTGGCAGAAATGATTCTAGAAATCTTAAAAACTCCATTTTAAAATCATCAATAGGCACATAAGGTATTATAATTAAAACAAATATTAGAAAAGGAAACAATGCCATAAAGAAGTTAAAAGCTATAGCACTTGCTCTGGTGGTTAATGCTCCTTTTACTATGCCTGTTACATAAAGTTCCACCAAATCATAAAACGATAATCCCTCCAGACCAGGTAATTTAACTTTCTTTAAAAAACGCACCAAGACATTTATAACAGGAATTTTATCGAGTTTGTCTTCAAGAGAATTGGTCATTAATAATTTGCATTAAATATTTATAGCAAAGTTATCAAAATTAGATAAGCCATTACTCTAAAAGAGTAATAATACTAGTACATTTTTAATATGAAGCAAAACCTATTTTATAGCTTTTAAACTTAAATCCATATTATAAACAGAATGGGTTAACGCACCACAAGAAATAAAGTTTACACCACATTCAGCATAATGCCTGAGCGTAGATTCATTAATATTTCCTGAAGATTCGGTAAAACACCTATCACCTATCATTTTTACGGCCTTTTTGGTGTCTTCATAATCGAAGTTGTCAAGCAAAATTCTATAAACACCATCGGATTCTAAAATTTCTGCAACTTCTCTTAAATTTCTGGCTTCTACCATAATTTTTAAATCTTTGCCGGTACTAACCAAATACTGTCTACTCATTTCAATAGCTTTAGTAATTCCGCCAGCAAAATCGATATGATTATCTTTTAGCATAATCATATCGTAAAGAGCAAACCTGTGGTTTTCTCCTCCGCCAATTTTTACAGCCCATTTTTCTAAAACACGAATACCAGGCGTTGTTTTTCTAGTATCTAAAATTTTAGTTTTGGTGCCTTCTAACAAATCTACAAACATTCTGGTTTTTGTAGCAACAGCACTCATACGCTGCATTGAATTTAACACCGTTCGTTCTGCTTTTAATATAGACTGTGAAGATCCTTCAACATACATCACCACATCGCCATAGGTAACTTCAGAGCCATCTTCAATAAGAACTTCTAGTTTTAGATTCTTATCAACATAGGCAAATACTTTTTTAGCAAAATTAACCCCGCCAATAATGCCTTTATCTTTTACCAAAAGTTTTGCTCTGCCTCTTGCGTTTTCAGGAATACAGGCTAATGAACTATGATCGCCATCGCCTAAGTCTTCTCTAATGGCATTTGCTATTATCCACTTTACTTCTTGATCAAACTGTTCTTGTGTTATCATATTAAAAGTTGATTTGTAGCAAAAATAACAAATAGATTTACTTTATTAAATTTTACAATTACGAATTTTTTAAAATTTCCATATTTAAATTCATTATTCATAATAAGTAAATACTAATTTTGCTTTTATGACTATCAAACTTATCGCTATAGGAAAAACGGATAATAAAAATTTACAATCGTTATTAGATGATTATACAAAACGATTGAGTTTTTATATCAAGTTTTCAATTGACATCATTCCAGATATTAAAAATGTTAAAAATTTAAGTGAAGATCAACAAAAACAAAAAGAAGGTGAACTTATATTGAGTAAATTAAACGGTACCGATGTTTTAATATTATTAGATGAAAACGGTAAACAGTTTGATTCGGTTAATTTTTCTGAATATTTACAAAAACACATGAATTCAGGCATTAAACAGTTAGTTTTTGTAATTGGTGGACCTTATGGATTTTCTGAAGAAGTATATAACAAAGCAAATGGAAAACTATCACTATCTAAAATGACATTTTCACATCAAATGATTCGCTTATTTTTTATTGAGCAACTTTATAGAGGCTTTACTATTTTAAAGAATGAACCTTATCATCACAAATAAAAATTTGACTATCTAAAAGGCTACAATGAAACTAAAACATGTATCGCTTTAATATTATATTCAAAAATTTGAATAATTTCAATTAAAAATTCAACAAACACGAAAACAGCAACGCTCATAAAGAACAATAACGACACATTTTCTATACGATTTTTCATAATTAAGATGGTTGGTTAAACTTAATTTAATTCTGTATAATAAAAGTATCTGATTGATGATGAGGGTAATATACAAAAAATATTGTATGCTTTTAACATTTTGTTAACAATTTTTGTCTTATTGTTAAAAATAATGTTAAAAAAAATTTAAAATTTTAAACAAAAAAAAGCCTTGTTAAAAAAACAAGGCTTCCAAATTAAGTTAAAAACTTTAGTGGGTTTTATAAACTTCTTTACGCTTTTTTATCTGGCGCTCTAAATCGTTAATAGTTTCTCTTACCGCAATTTCATAATTTCGTTCATTCGATGTTGCAAAAATTCGTGGTCCGGGTAAACTTAGCTCAATATTACATATTTTACCGGAGTCGGCTTTATGCTCTTCTTTTTTAAAATAAACCATGGCTCCTATTAAGAACTCGAATTTATTAAATAAATTTTTTAATTTTTCTTCGGTAAAAGCTGAAAGTGTTTCACTTACATCTAAACCTACATATTGGAAATTTACAGTCATAATCTATCTATTTTTAAAATATCATTTCTCTAAATTACCATTTTAAAAGCACATTTTTAGCAAGTAAAATCATAAAATATTTATAAAATATTTTATGATAAATAAGCGCTATTCAAAAATTACGAATTCGTCCAAATCAAACCAAGATTTGTAGTATGGTTGATGAATTTTCTCTATAGCATTTCTTTTCACCTTTAAAGTAGGTGTTGCTAAACCATTATCGACCGTCCAGTCTTCTTTCATAATAACAACCTTTTCTATCTTTTCATGCTTTTCTAAAGTTTTATTCATTTCAAGTACTGATTTAATAAAGCTTTTAGAAACTTCATCTTTAGACTTAGTTTTACCCATTTCTGAAAGTGTAACTAAAGCAATTGGTTGCGGAATTCCTGTACCTACAACACATATTTGTTCAACATCTGTATTGTTTGAAAGTTGTAATTCTATAGATGTTGGCGAAATGTATTTGCCTTTATCCGTTTTAAACTGGTCTTTTACACGTCCAGTAATTGTTAAATACCCATCGTGATCGTATTCGCCAATGTCTCCGGTTTTAAAATAACCATCTTCAAAAACCTCTGCTGTAATATCGGGTGCTTTGAAATAACCCATCATTAAACAGTTGTTTTTTATCAAAATTTCGCCTTCAACTGATAATTTTATTTGAACCCTATCCAGTTTTTTTCCAACGGTACCAATTTTATTAAAACCAGGTCTGTTAGTATGAGATATTATACAATCTTCAGTCATACCATAAACTTGAAAAATTATAATATCAATTTTTTGAAACCAACGCATTAAATCTGCCGACAAAGGTGCTGCCCCCGAAACAACAATTTCAGCATGCTTCAGTCCTAACTTCTGCTTTAATTTATTCTTGATTATTTTGTTTAAAACAGGAATGCTTAGTAAAATATTTAGTTTTTTTTGAGGCATTTTTGCTAAAATTTTCTCTTGAAACTTCGCCCATATTCTAGGTACGGCAAAAAATAATTGTGGCTGGCATGTCTCTAAATCATATGCAAAAGTTTCTAACGACTCTGGAAAAGAGATTTCTGAACCTAATAATAAACCGTACGTTTCAATTCCAACGCGTTCTGCCACATGCGCAAGAGGTAAATACGAAAAGAATCGAGACCCTTCCTGTAAACTTAAAGCAGATTTAATTGTATAAACACTTTCTACAAAGTTATTAACGGTGTGCATAACCCCTTTAGGAGTTCCTGTAGTTCCCGATGTATAAATTATGGTATGAAGGTCATCTGGCTTTGGTAAATAAACGTCCTGTAAAGGTTCGTTTTTTAATAATAAATCTTCCCACAAATCACCTTCGCTTCCTCCATAAAGACCCATACTAATTTTTGGAATATTAGTAATTCCGACCTTTTGAGAGGAAAAATTATCCAATTTTCCAATTATTATGGCTTTAGATTCGCTATGCTCCAAAATTTGTTTAATGCTTTCAGCATTAAGCGTTGGGTATATAGGAATAGACACATGACCAGACATCATAATTGCTAAATCTGACAATAACCATTGTGAACAATTTTTAGAAAGTAAGGCAATATGGCTTTTATTTGGTAAATTATAATTATTTAATGCCGTGGCTATTCTACGTGCTTCTTGACCTGCTTCGGCAAAGGTGAAAGTTAAGGTTTCACCCTTAAAATTTTGCTTTAAAAAAAAATTATTTGGAGTTTTGTTTTCCCAATGTAAAAAAGCTTGAAGCGGAGATTTAAATGTCGTCATACTGGTTTTGTTAGATTTTTAAAATTATGAAAAAATAAAAGAATTATAAATACTAAAAACTTTAGGTGTTTAAAAATTAGTTGACTTTAAGTAATTCGTAATCATTATCAAAAATGAAATCGAGGTGAAACCAATAGTAGATCATAATTATTATGTTTTGTTAGGTGGTTAGAGCTTTAAAAAAGAATTTGAAATACATCTATATTTAGGCATTATTAAACATATAAAAACGAAGTTAACTATTTTTATTTAAATCAATATTAGCTTATTTTTGGACACATAAACACCTTTTTTATATGCAATTAGTTTTCGCTACCAATAATTTAAACAAACTAAAAGAAGTTCAAGCTTTAATTCCTAAACACATAAAACTACTAACTCTAAAAGATATTGGTTGTTTTGAAGATATTCCAGAAACACAAAACACTATAGAAGGTAACGCCATTCAAAAAGCAGAATTTGTAAAAACCCATTATGGATATGATTGTTTTGCAGATGATACCGGATTGGAAGCGGGTGCCTTAAACGGCGAACCCGGAGTTTTTTCTGCGCATTATGCTGGTGAACAACGAAATGCGAACGATAATATGAATAAGTTACTTGATGAATTAAGTAACAAAAAAAACAGAAATGCCCAATTCAAAACAGTTGTTGCATTACAACTTAACAATAAACATCATACATTCACTGGTATTTGTAAAGGGACTATAACAACATCTAAACATGGTACCCTGGGTTTTGGTTATGACCCAATTTTTAAACCAGATGGCTTCAATATGACTTTTGCCGAAATGGATTTAGAACTCAAAAACAGTATTGGGCATCGAGGAAAAGCCATTTCTCTATTAGTAAATTTTTTAAATTTCTAATTCTTGAATAAATCATTATAAATATTGATAATCAAGTTGGTTGTTAATATACTTTATGTTACTTTTAAATTATGACAGAGGAAGATATAGAAAAAGAAAATGCAGCCATTACCAAAGCCTACAAAGAGTTATTAAAAGTTAGTTATACCACCCTTTCTGACGACGATAAAAAACTTATTCGAAAAGCTTTCGGGGTTGCTTTAGATGGCCATAAAAATCAGCGCAGAAAATCTGGTGAAGCCTATATTTTTCACCCCATTGCTGTTGCTAAAATTGTAGCACAGGAAATTGGTTTAGATGCAACCTCTATTGCAGCGGCTTTACTACATGATGTTGTGGAAGATAGTCCAGATTATTCCATTAAAGAAATTGAAAACCTTTTTGGAAAAACCGTTGCAACCATTGTTGACGGGCTCACAAAAATATCCTCATTAAGTAAAGAAAAAGACATGAATGTGTCTTTACAGGCAGAAAACTTTCGAAAAATGCTACTTACGCTGAATGACGATGTTCGGGTTATTATTATAAAAATAGCCGACCGCCTCCATAACATGCAAACCATGGACTCGATGCAACTTGATAAACAAGAAAAAATAGCATCAGAGACTTTGTATATTTATTCTCCTTTGGCACATCGCATTGGGCTTTACAATATTAAAACTCAACTTGAAGATTTAGCATTAAAATACACTGAACCCGATGTATATACCGATATTCTAAATAAAATAAAAGAAAGCAAAGAAGAACAAGACCTTTACATAGAACAGTTTAGCGAGGTAATAAAAAACTCATTAAATAAAGAAAATTTATCTTATACCATAAAAGGACGTCCGAAATCTATTTTTTCTATCAGAAGAAAAATGCTTAAACAAGGGGTTTCTTTTGATGAAGTATACGATAAGTTTGCCATTAGAATAATTTATAAAAGTGAGCCTACAGATGAAAAGTTTTTAGCATGGAAAATCTATTCCATTGTAACCGATCATTTTAGACCAAACCCAATTCGGCTTCGCGATTGGATTTCTTCGCCAAAAGGCACGGGTTATGAAGCTTTACATATTACAGTAATGGGGCCTAAAGGGCGCTGGGTAGAAGTGCAAATACGCAGCCAACGGATGAACGAAATTGCTGAAAAAGGATATGCCGCCCATTATAAATATAAGCAAGTTGGAGAAAAAGAAGATAATTTAGAAGACTGGATTAACAAATTGCAAGAGGCCCTGGAAAACCCCGAAACCAATGCTGTAGATTTTGTTGAGCAGTTTAAACTTAATTTATACTCTAAAGAAATTTTTGTTTTCACGCCCGCCGGAGAATTAAAATCGCTCCCCAAAGGCTCAACATCCTTAGATTTTGCATTTAATATTCATACCGAAATTGGCATGAAAACTCGTGGTGCCAAAGTAAACGGGAAATTGGTACCTTTAAGTCACGTACTAGAAAGTGGAGACCAGGTAGATATTTTAACATCGGAAAGTGCAAAACCAAACCCAAACTGGTTAGACTATGCAACTACTGCCAGAGCTAGAAGTAAAATAAAATCGGCCTTAAAAGAAGATAAAAAACTTTTGGCAGAAGAAGGCAAAGAAATTCTTAGAAGAAAACTAAAACAATTAAAAATAAATCTTAATGAAGCCTCAATAAACGAATTAGTAAACTTTTTTAAACTTAAAACCAGCTTAGATTTATTCTATAGAGTTGGCATTGGTACTATAGAGAATCCCATGCTAAAAGATTTTGCCTCGTCGAGAAGCAATGCTTTAATGACTTATATTAAAAGTAAAATCTCTAGAAAAGTAACACTAAAAAAAGAGGATATTGAAAAAGAAGAAATTACTAGCAATTTCAATTCTTTAGTTTTTGGCAAAGAACAAGAAAAATTAGATTATAAATTATCTAATTGCTGCAACCCTATCCCAGGAGATGATGTTTTTGGTTTTTTAACCGTATCTGAAGGTATTAAAATTCATAAAAAAAATTGCCCTAATGCATTAAGCTTACAATCTAATTATGCATATAGAATTATGACGGCAAAATGGGTAGATTCTACACAACAAGAGTTTTTAGCTCAAATAATTATTTCTGGAATCGACCAAATTGGACTTGTAAACGACATTACAAAAATCATTTCAGAAAACATGCATGTGAACATGAAAAGCTTAAGTTTTGAAAGTGACGATGGGCTGTTCTCGGGTAAAATAAATGTGGTCGTAAAAAATAATACCCTATTAAAAAAACTTTTAGAAAAACTTAAAAAAATTAATGGTATAGATAAGATTACTAGAGTTTAAAAAAGTGTAAATTTGCAACGAAATTATGAATAAAGACGAAGAAGCTAAAAATCAAGAGATTGTAAAAAGTGTTTTTACTAACTTTTTAGAAAACAACGGACACCGCAAAACGCCCGAACGGTATGCTATACTTCAAGAAATTTATAATAACAAAGAACACTTTGATATAGAATCTCTCTATCTTAGCATGAAAAACAAAAAATATCGTGTATCACGCGCTACACTTTATAACACTATAGAATTACTTCTTGAATGTAAATTGGTGAGAAAACACCAATTTGGTCAAAATCAGGCACATTACGAAAAATCTTATTTTGACAGACAACACGATCATGTTATTTTAACCGATACCGGTGAAGTTATTGAGTTTTGCGATCCAAGAATTCAATCTATCCAAAAAACTATTGAAGAAGTTTTCGATATTGAAATAACCAATCATTCGCTTTATTTTTACGGAAATAAAAAATCAACTAATTAATTAATTTTTACCATGGCAGTAGATTTACTACTAGGATTACAATGGGGTGACGAAGGCAAAGGAAAAATTGTTGACGTACTTACTACCAACTACAATATTATTGCACGATTTCAGGGGGGACCAAACGCAGGACACACATTAGTTTTTAATGGCCAAAAGCATGTACTACACACCATTCCATCAGGAATTTTTCACGACAACACTACAAACTTGGTAGGTAATGGCGTTGTAATAGACCCTGTGATTTTTAAAGGAGAACTTGACAAACTTGAAGTACAACATGTTGATTACAGAAAATCTTTAGTTATTTCGCGTAAAGCGCATATTATTTTACCTACGCATCGCCTTCTTGATGCTGCCAGCGAAGCTTCAAAAGGAAAAGCTAAAATTGGTTCTACCCTAAAAGGAATTGGACCAACTTACATGGATAAAACAGGAAGAAATGGTATACGCGTTGGCGATTTAGAATTAATTGATTGGAAAGATCGTTATAGAGCATTAGCAGATAAGCATGAATCGATGATTGCTTTTTATAATGTAGAAATTGAATATAATTTAGAAGAACTTGAAATAGAATTCTTTAAAGCTATTGATGTTTTAAAATCATTAAAATTTATTGATTCAGAAGAATATATTTACCAAGCTCAAAAATCTGGAAAAACAATTTTAGCAGAAGGGGCACAAGGTTCTTTATTGGATATCGATTTTGGAACCTATCCTTTTGTAACATCAAGTAATACCACTGCTGCGGGTGCCTGTACAGGTTTAGGCGTAGCGCCTAATCAAATTGGAGATGTTTTCGGTATTTTTAAAGCGTATACAACCCGTGTAGGTTCTGGCCCGTTCCCAACCGAATTATTTGATGAAGATGGTGCCACTATGGGCCGTGTTGGTCAAGAATTTGGTGCAACTACAGGAAGAGCAAGACGTTGTGGATGGCTAGATTTAGTAGCCTTAAAATACGCTTGTCAGGTTAATGGTGTTACACAATTAATGATGATGAAAGGCGATGTGCTTTCTGGTTTTAAAACCTTAAAAGTATGTACCGCTTATA
>JBNMNO010000046.1:0-19102 GCA_051275695.1 Mariniflexile sp. | reverse complement strand
AATAAATATTTCCCTAAAAGAGGGGTGTATTTTAATGGCGATTTGCACATGTATTACTATGCCTCCAGTTTTAATGAAGATTTTGAAAATTTTTCAATAGCCAAAGCAGATATGGGTTATGCCTTTAGTGTTTCAAATAAATTGGCTTTTGATTTAAAAACAAGTGGAGGTTTTAAAATAGGCAATAAATCTACAAAAACACTAGACTTTGCTCTTGGCGGTTATGGTAATAATTTAATCAATAATTTTATTCCGTTTGTGGGCTACGATTTTATTTCGCTTACAGGCAATAGTTATGTAAAAGCATCTTTTTGTGCCGATTATGAAGTTTTTAAAAATCAACATATAACCTTGGAGGGTAATTGGGCAAACATTGAAGATGATATTTTCGATTCAGGTGAGTGGGTAACATTACCAAATTACAGTGGTTATGCCTTGGGTTATGCCATTGACACATTCGTAGGTCCTATTCAAGTAAAATATAGCTTCTCTCCAGAGCATAAACACAGCTATTGGTTTTTTAATATTGGTTTTTGGTTTTAATGGTTTCGTTATTATTTCGCTTTCGCGGATTTTTTTTACAGCAAAGTATAATACCACTTTAATTCATAAATTTTTACGATATTTGTTCAGTTATGCAACCATATTGGCAAGACTTATTACTATTTCTACACTTCCTCCTCAAGAGAAATCCTGAATGAACATACTTTTTGTATCTTTATATATAATTGGTTTTAGTCTATTATCACCCTATACGAGTCACATGGAGCATAGTTGAAGTGGAGTCGAAGGGTTAACTTTTAAAATTTAAAGTATGCCTTTTTATCATAAATTAGGAAGCATTCCTCATAAGCGTCATATTCAATTTAGAAAACCAGATGGCAGTTTGTATTACGAACAGTTATTTGGCACCATTGGGTTCGATGGTATGTCAACAAATAGTTATCACGAGCAGCGTCCTACACAAGTAAAAGAAATAAAAAAGCAATATAGTGTAGCCCCAAAAATTGCCTTTGCAAATAATATAAAATCATATCGTTTAAAAGGCTTTCAAGTGAAGCCAGAAAACGATTATTTAGAAAGCCGGAAAACAGTATTGGTTAATAGCGATTGTGCTATTATTTTGGCAGCACCAAAACACCTAAGTCAAGATTATTTTTATAAAAACACCGATGCCGACGAGTTGATTTTTATCCATAAAGGCTCAGGAAAATTGCGCACAATGCTGGGTAATCTCGATTTTAAATACGGCGATTATTTATTAGTGCCACGAGGAATTATTTATAAAATAGATTTTGATACAGAAGATAATCGACTGTTCATTGTAGAATCTCGCCGACCTATTTACACCCCAAAACGCTATAGAAACTGGTTTGGGCAATTGTTAGAACACGCGCCGTATTGCGAACGCGATATTCGCAGGCCACAAGAATTAGAGACATATAATGAAAGTGGCGACTTTTTAATTAAAGTAAAAAAACAAGGTGACATTATAGAAATGGTTTACGCCTCCCATCCATTCGATGTGGTTGGGTATGATGGGTATAACTACCCATACGCCTTTTCAATTCACGATTTTGAACCTATAACAGGACGCATCCATCAACCGCCACCAGTGCATCAAACCTTTGAAACCGATGCCTTTGTGGTATGTAGTTTTGTACCGCGTTTGTATGATTACCATCCACAATCTATTCCCGCACCTTACAATCACAGTAATATAGACAGCGATGAGGTTTTGTATTACGTAGATGGCGATTTTATGAGCAGAAACGATGTAAAAGCAGGACATATTTCGTTGCATCCTGCAGGGATACCTCATGGTCCGCACCCAGGGGCAGCCGAAAGAAGTATTGGGAAAACAAAAACCGATGAACTCGCAGTAATGGTAGACACCTTTAAACCATTAATGGTAACCGAAGAAGCTATGAAAATAGCCGATGAAGACTATCATAAATCCTGGTTAGATCATTAAAATAAAAGGTTATTCCTGCGAAGGCAGGAATTCAATATAAAAAAGGTTATTCAAATAATTATTAGAAGCTATTTCCTGCTTTTCGCTATATCTTTTTTGAGAAAAACAAAAAAGGATGCCGCTTCAATCAGGGCTAAAATAGATTCGTTATTAGATAAACGTATTAACGAAAACAAATAAACCACTTATCATGAGTAAAGACATAAAATCAGTAAACTACGGTTTAGAAAAAATATTTGAAGGGGCACAAGATTTTTTGCCGCTTTTAGGAACAGATTATGTAGAATTCTATGTGGGCAATGCAAAACAAGCAGCGCATTATTATAAAACAGCATTTGGGTTTCAATCGCTGGCGTATAAAGGTTTAGAAACGGGCTCAAAAGATTCGGTTAGTTATGTGTTAAAACAAGATAAAATACGCTTAGTTTTAACAACACCGCTTACCAGCAAATCACCGATAAACGAGCATATTGTAAAACATGGAGATGGCGTAAAAGTAATTGCGCTTTGGGTAGAAGATGCAAGAAAAGCCTATGAGGAAACTACCAGCAGAGGTGCTAAATCATATATGGAACCTACAGTCGAAAAAGATGAACATGGCGAAGTAGTAAGAGCAGGAATTTACACGTATGGCGAAACCGTTCACATATTTGTAGAGCGCAAAAATTATAATGGCGCTTTTTTACCAGGGTTTCGTACTTGGGAATCAGATTATAACCCTTCACCTGTGGGCCTAAAATATATAGACCACATGGTTGGAAATGTTGGTTGGGGTCAAATGAATACTTGGGTAAAATGGTACGAAGATGTTATGGGGTTTGAAAACTTTTTATCGTTTGATGATAAACAAATCCATACCGAATATTCCGCTTTAATGAGTAAAGTAATGAGTAATGGCAACGGACGCATAAAATTCCCCATAAACGAACCAGCAAAAGGCAAAAAACGTTCGCAAATTGAAGAATATCTGGATTTTTACGAAGGTTCTGGGGTGCAGCATATTGCTGTCGCTACCGATGATATTATTCATGCAGTAAGCCAACTAAAAGCTCGAGGCATTGAATTTTTATCAACACCACCGGAAGCATATTATAAAGCAGTGCCAGAAAGATTACACGAGCATAATCACGAATTACGAGAAAATATTGAAACTTTAAAATCTCTTGGAATTATGATAGATGCCGATGAAGAAGGCTATTTATTGCAAATTTTTACAAAACCAATAGAAGACAGGCCAACATTATTCTTCGAAATTATTCAACGTATGGGAGCACGTGGTTTTGGAGCAGGAAATTTTAAAGCCCTTTTCGAATCTATTGAAAGAGAACAGGCCAATAGAGGCACACTTTAGTGACAAAGCAGATAATTGATTTAAACGCTATCATATTAATTTGATAGCGTTTTTTTTGCGCTGTTATAATAAATTAACGTTATAGTATTTTCATAAACACAAACAGTAAAAGGAATTTTCATATTTTTGGAACAGTAATTGCAAAATTTTACTTATAAATTAATATATAAGTTTAATGAGTTACATTATAACAACCACATAGCAAATGAAAAAGATACTACTTATAGTAACAGTTATATTCACCATGCAAACAGCATTTTCTCAGCAAGAATCAGCATTTGGTGATGGTGAGTGGTTTAAATTTAAAATGAGTTACAGCGGTTTTTTAAAAGCAGGAAACGCCACACTTACCGTTAATGAAACTAAATTAGACAATAAAGAGGTTTACCATGTAACGGGTAAAGGCTGGACAACTGGCATGATAAAATGGTTTTTTAAAGTGAAAGACAGGTATGAAAGTTATTTTGATAAAAAAACATTGGTACCATACAAGTTTATTAGAGTTATTGATGAAGGCGGATATACAAAAGATATTGAAATAGATTTTGATCAAAAAGCGAATAAAGCGTATGTAAACGATAAAAAGCAAAATATAAAAAAAGTATTCAGTACACCAATTAATATTCAAGACATGGTTTCAACATATTATTACTTGCGTAATAATATAGATATAAATAAAATTAAAATTGGTGATGAATTTAAAACAGAAATGTTTTTTGATGAAGAAAATTATGGTTTTAAGTTGAAATATTTAGGAGACGAAATTATCGATACAGAATTTGGTAAAGTAGAGGCATTAATCTTCAGGCCTTCTGTAATGTCTGGGCGTGTTTTTAAAGAAGAAGAAAGTTTGACGCTTTGGGTAACAAAAGACAAAAATAAAGTACCTTTACGAATTAAAGCCGATTTAAGAGTAGGTTCATTGCGTGCCGATTTGGAGGCTTTTAAGGGGTTAAAGCATCCTTTTAAAATAGTTGTCCTTAATTGAATAAATTTTGAAACCAAAAACAAGCAATCAACTTAAAGAAAAATACGAGGCAATAAACCAAAATGTAGAAGATTATTTGGAAGGTTTACTGCATAGTAAACCTGTAAATTATTGGGATTATATACAAACCGATGCCTTATTAAGCCTTCAAGTACAACGTACCGTTTTTCCTGATGAAATGGTGTTTATTATGTATCATCAAGTAAACGAACTTTTGTTTAAAATGGTGCTTACTGAAATTGATCAAGTAGCAAAAAGCAATGCGTTAACTGCTGAACTATTTACAGCAAAGTTGCTACGAATTAGTCGTTATTTTGATATGCTTACATCCTCTTTTAGTATCATGAAAGATGGGATGGATATAGATCAATACAACAAATTCAGAAAAACTTTAACACCCGCCAGTGGGTTTCAAAGTGCTCAATACAGAAAAATTGAGTTTGCTTCAACCGAGCTTATAAATCTAATTGATAAACGATTTAGAGACACTATTGATAGAAATTCTACTTATGAGAATGCCTTTGAACACTTGTATTGGCAAGCAGCGGGGAAGGATTATAAAACAGGAAAAAAATCCTATACATTAACAGTTTTTGAAGAAAAATATAAGGATGAATTCCTTAGATTTGCCCAGTTTTATAATACTAATAATTTGTATTCTAAATTTAAAACGCTTCCAAAAGAAGCTAGAGAAAACAAAGCGTTGATTAAAGCCATGCGTCATTTTGATTACACCGTTAATATAAAATGGGTAATGGCCCATTATAATACAGCAAATCATTATTTAAATATAGGTGGAAAAACTGCCGAAGCAACAGGAGGAAGTGAATGGGTAAAATACATGCATCCAAAGTATCAAAAAAGAATATTTTTTCCAGACTTATGGACAAAGCAAGAGATAGAAGAATGGGGAACAAATATTTAATACTATTATTAGCACTATTAGTTTTTACAAATTGTAAACAACAGAGTGAACCATCTTTTGAAGAAGAGATAGTAGAGATAGTAGAACCAGATGTTTTCGAGTTTGGGTTTAATTTAAATGATTTTATAGTTAAAAGAGACACGGTAAGAAGTGGCGATAGCTTCGGTGTAATTCTTGAGCGTAATAAAATCGGATATCCCAGAATATTTAACATTGCACAAAAAGCCAAGGACACTTTTGATATTAGACGGTTACAAATAGGCAAGCCATATACCCTATTGTGTGCTAAAGATTCTCTAGAAACACCTAAATGTTTTATTTATCAGCCAAATTTAATAGAATATGTGGTTATAAATTTTCAAGACTCTATTCATGCTTATACCAGCAGGAAACCTATTAAATATGTTGAAAAAACAGTGACAGGGGTCATAACTAGCAGTATTTCCGAAACTTTAGACAAGAAAGGCATCAGTCCTGTATTAACCAATATATTAGCAGACCAAATTTATGCATGGACCATAGACTTTAATAGATTGCAGAAAGGCGATACTTTTAAAGTTATTTATACAGATAAATTTATAGATGACACTATTTATGCGGGAGTTCAGGGCGTTAAAGCCGCATTTTTTAATCATAACAAAGAGATTTTTTATGCCTTTAAGTTTGAAACGGATTCTATAAGAGGTTTTACAGACTACTTTAACGAAGAAGCCAATAATTTAAGACGAGCCTTTTTAAAGGCGCCTATTCAATTCAGCCGTATTTCATCGAGGTATAACTTAAACAGAAGAATCGCTTTTTATGGTTTTGCATTACGCCCGCACAAAGGCACCGATTTTGCTGCTAACGTTGGTACTCCCATTTTGGCCACTGCCAACGGTACTGTTACAGAGTCGCAATATAAAGGCGGAAATGGTAATTACGTAAAAATTAGACATAATGCCACCTTTGAGACACAATATTTACACATGAGTAAACGTCTTGTGAAGGCTGGCCAGTTTGTAAAACAAGGAGATATTATAGGCAAGGTTGGTATGACAGGAAATACAGGAGGCCCACATGTGTGTTATCGTTTTTGGAAAAATGGTAAACAGGTAGACCCGCTTAAAGAAAAATTACCAGAAGCAGAACCTATTTCAGAAAATTTAAAAAGAAAGTATTTAGATTTTATAAAGCCCTTAAAAAGTCAGCTAGAAAGTATTCAATTTACAGAGACTATTACTGAAGAAAAATTAAAAGACAAACGTGTTACCCAGAACTAATAATTTATGCCTTTACCAACAATAAATCCAACAACTACTAATTCTTGGAAAAAACTCCAAAAACATTACACCAAAATAAATAGTGTACATATGAAAGAAATGTTTGCTCTAGACAAAGACAGAGCAAATAAATTCACTATTACATGGGACGATTTTTATGTAGATTTTTCTAAAAACAGAATTACCGAAGAAACTTTTAAATATTTATTGGAATTAGCTGATGAGGTTAAATTAAAAGAGGCCATTAAAAGTCAGTTTTCGGGAGAAATAATTAACCAAACAGAAGGAAGAGCCGTTTTACATACTGCTTTGCGCGCACCTAAAGATTCTGATTTTAAAGTAGATGGGATTAATGTAATGCCTGAAATTTTTGCTGTAAAACAAAAAATGGAAGCGTTTACAAACCAAGTAGTAAGTGGTTCAATAAAAGGATTTACAGGAAAGGCATTTACCGATGTTGTAAATATAGGCATTGGAGGGTCAGACCTTGGTCCAGCGATGGTAGTAGATTCGCTTCAGTTTTACAAAAACCATTTAACGGCGCATTTTGTTAGTAATATTGATGGCGACCATGTAAATGAAGTTATTAAAAAATTAGATCCAGAAACCACACTTTTTGTAATAGTTTCTAAAACATTCACCACTCAAGAAACACTTTCAAACGCTAATACTATAAAAGCCTGGTTTTTAAAATCTGGTAATGAAGATGCTATTGCAAAACATTTTGTAGCAGTATCTACAAACGTTCAAAATGTAAAAGCCTTTGGAATAGACGAAACCAACATTTTCCCTATGTGGGATTGGGTTGGAGGTCGTTTTTCACTATGGAGTGCTGTAGGTTTAACCATTTGTTTGGCAGTTGGCTATAAAAATTTTGATAGCTTATTATTGGGAGCAAACAAAATGGATGCGCATTTTAAAAATGAAGATTTTAAAACCAATATACCTGTTGTTTTAGCATTAATTAGCGTTTGGTATAATAATTTTTTTAAAGCGGAAAGCGAAGCCATCATTCCATATTCTCAATACTTAAATCAATTTGCAACCTATTTGCAACAAGGTATAATGGAAAGTAATGGGAAGAGTGTCGATAGAAATGGCAACCCAATAGATTACCAAACTGGCACCATTATTTGGGGTGAACCAGGGAGCAATTCGCAACACGCCTTTTTCCAATTAATACACCAAGGGACAAAACTAATTCCAGCCGATTTTATTGGGTTTGTAAAATCGTTATACGGAAATCAGGATCATCAGGATAAATTAATGTCTAACTTTTTAGCGCAAACTGAAGCCCTTTTAAATGGAAAAACCGAGGCTGAGGTGATTGCGGAAGGTGCCACCGGGGACTTAATGCCGTTTAAAGTATTTGAAGGTAATAAACCAACAAACACTATTTTTATTAATAAACTAACGCCAGAAAGTTTAGGAAAATTAATAGCGATGTACGAGCATAAAATATTTGTACAAGGTATTGTTTGGAACATATTTAGTTACGACCAGTTTGGTGTTGAGCTAGGCAAACAATTAGCAGGCAAAATTTTACATGAATTTAACAATAGCATGACTAATAAGCATGACGCTTCAACTTCAAATTTATTGAATTATTATAAGGATTTTGAGTAAAAAATAATAGAATTAACATTAATTTAGTGAAAAGACAACAAAGTATCCGGCTTTGTTGTCTTTTTTATTTATTAACAAATGTTAATTTTATTAACATTTAAGCAATGTTAGTTGTTCAATTCTACTTACTTTCGCGTTGACTAATTTAAAAAATTTATATTTTAGAAATCATGAAAAGAACTACTCGTTTATTAATGTTTACCATAGCAATACTGTTTTCAGCAGTTGTTATGGCACAAAGTACTATCTCAGGTATAATTCTTGAAGCAGGAACTAATATTTCACTTCCTGGGGCTAATGTTATTGAGAAAGGCACTTCTAATGGTGTTACTGCAGATTTTGATGGAAATTTCACCATCAAAACTAAATCTTCTTCAGGAGATATCGTAATATCTTATATTGGATATAATTCTAAAACTATTGCTTTTACTGGTGATATGACTCTTGGGAACATATCGTTAACTTCTAGCCAAGTAGGTCTAGAAGAAGTTCAAATTATTGCTTCTGTGGCAGTAGACAGAAAAACGCCAGTTGCGGTTTCAACAATAAGAGCTGCAGACATTGAGCTTAAATTAGGAACTCAAGAGTTTCCGGAAATTTTAAAATCTACACCAGGTGTATATGCTACAAAAGCTGGTGGTGGTTATGGTGATGGTAGAATAAACTTAAGAGGTTTTGATTCTCAAAATGTTGCGGTACTGATTAATGGTATTCCAGTAAACGACATGGAAAACGGTCGAGTTTATTGGTCTAACTGGGCAGGTCTTGGAGATGTAACATCTTCAATGCAAGTTCAAAGAGGTTTGGGTGCATCTAAAGTTGCTGTTCCTTCTATTGGGGGAACAATTAACATTATTACAAAAACATCAGATGTAGAAGCAGGTGGAAATATTTTTACATCGGTTGCTAATGATGGTTATCAAAAATTTGGATTAACTTACTCTACAGGTTTAATGGAAAATGGTTTAGCCGCAACAGTCAATGCTGCTAAAACTACTGGTAATGGCTATGTAGATGGTACTGAGTTTACAGGTGTATCTTATTTTTTAAATGTTTCTAAAGAAATTAATGATGATCATAAATTGTCATTTTCTGTGTTTGGGGCTAAACAACGCCATGGTCAAAGACAAAACAGTCAATTAATTGAAACTTATAGAAACTCAGAAAGTGGCAGAAAATTTAATCCTGACTGGGGTTATAAAAATGGACAAGTAACAAGTCAAGAAGATAATTTTTATAACAAACCTCAAATGTCTTTAAACCATTATTGGAATTTAAATGACAACACAAGCATCTCAACAGTGGCTTATGCTTCTTTCGGTTCTGGTGGAGGAGGCGGTACCGCAGGAGACTATAAATTTGGTTTCGATAATTCCGGTTTCAGCGAATACAGAAACGGATTATATGGTACGTTAGACTTTGATAAAATTGCAGATGAAAACATCGCAAACGGCGCCAATGGTTCTGAAACGATTCTAAGAGCGTCTCGTAATGACCATAACTGGTTTGGTATTTTATCTACTTTAAAAACAAATTTATCTGATGATTTAGTTTTATTAACGGGATTAGATTGGAGAGATTACACTGGTAAACACTTCCAAGAAGTAACTGATTTATTAGGGGGTCAATATTTCTTAGATGATAGTGATAAAAACAACCCAAACAGAGCACTTCAAGTAGGTGATAAAAGAAGTTACTATGACGATGGTAAAGTAGGTTGGTTAGGCGCATTCGGTCAGTTAGAATATGATGTTAACGAAAACTTTAACACGTTTATCTCTTTAGCGTTGTCTAATACATCTTACCAAAGAATTGATTACTTTAACTATTTAGACTCTAGCTCGTTACAGGAAACAGATCGTTATAACTTTTTAGGTTACATTGCTAAAGGTGGTGCTAACTACAGAATAAATAACCAACATAATATATTTGTAAATTTAGGGTATTTTGAAAAAGCTCCAGATTTTGATTCAGTATTCTTTAACTTTAATAATGTAGATATTAATGCAGATGCCCCCAACCAAAAGATTACTAGTTTTGAGTTAGGATATGGATACCGTTCAGGAAAACTATCTGGGAATATAAATTTATATAGCACATCCTGGAACGACAGAAGTGAAAAAGCATCTTTCCAAAGAGCAGATGGTACTATAGCAGCTGCCAATATTTTGGGAGTAAACGCAATCCATAATGGTATTGAGTTAGATTTTATTTACAGAGCTTCAGATAAGTTAAATATTACAGGTATGGCTTCTTTAGGAGATTGGAGATGGGATAACAATGTTGAAAATGTTGAAATCCGTGATGAGGATCAAGTGGTTATTGACACAGTAAATTTATTTATTAAAGATTTACACGTATCTGATGCGGCTCAAACTACCGCTGCTTTAGGTTTAAGCTATAAGTTAACACCAGAAACAAGAGTAGTTTTAGATTATAATTATTACGCAGATCTTTATGCAGCTTATGACCCAAGTGACAGAGGTATTGAAGGCGCACCAGATGCATGGAAAATGCCTGATTTTGGTTTGTTTGACGCAGTTATTAGTCATTCTTTTAATGTTGGTCCATTTGATACAACTTTAACAGCACGTATGAACAATGTTTTTGATACAGAATATATATCGGATGCTAGAGACGGATCTGGTTCTGTTGCTCAAACAGCATTAGTATATTTTGGATATGGAAGAACATTTAGTTTAGGTGCGAAACTTAATTTTTAAAAATAAAATAAAAATGAAAAAATTAATTTATTGTTTAGCAATATTAGGAGCAGTTTTTACAAGTTGTAACCCTAATGAAGATATTTACACCTCTTTAGATGCTGTAGAAAAAGTTATTTCTGGTGATGTAATATATACTTTAACCGATGAGGATTATGATGATTTACTATTAAATTACGGTAATTTTAGTTCTGAAGATGATGCAAAAGCAGATATCCCAGGATTATTATCTAATTTATACCCAGTTTGGGGCAATGGTTCATCTGCTCTTGTAACATTTAAATTATATAGCCCAGTAGGCACCTATGATGCTCCTGTATACGCATTATCTGATGCAGAGCATAATGCTATAACGGGTTCTACTTATGGTAACTTTGATAAAACCGGTCATGTATATGAATATTTAAATGCTACCTATCCATCACCATCTGAAGGTGATTTTGTATCATTAAAATACCGTTATTACTCAGGTGGAGAAACCACACTGACTGATGGTTTTGCTTATGAAAATGGAGAATGGGTTAAATTCACAGGTTTTACTGAAGATCAGTATGATGCAATGGGAGAAAGTTTTCCAAATTTTTCAAGTGAAGATGAGGCTAACCAAAAAATTCCTATTGCTTTATTAGATGTTTACAAGTTTAATCCTAAAAGCGCAGGAGATATTGTATTGGCAATGTATGAATTATACGTTGGCGGTGGCGTAACAGAAAGTTATACTGCAGCATATATATTTAATGGTACTTCATTCGCCGCTTATGATAATGTTAAAGATGTAACTATCCAATTTGGACATGATGGTACAACTTGGGTGCCAGATAATACTATAAAGTATACGTTTACAGGTGCCGATATTTCATTTATATCTGACGCTCTTATAGTTGCATACCCTGGGCCAGCTGATAATGTTGGGTTCTTTGGTAGTTTTGATAGAAGAACTAGCAGTTCAAATTATTGGAGTGATAGCATGCTTTTAGAGGCATTTAGCGCGCTTTTAGATAATAAGAATCCTGGAGCAGAGGATGGTCAAAAGTATGTACTTACATTTGTAATATATAATGGGGCTACAACAAATGAAACCAAAAGTGTTATTAAAACAGGTGGCGTTTGGATGTATCAATAAGATAATATTCACATATAAAAAACCACCTCAGTTGAGGTGGTTTTTTTTCTTCAAAATTTAATATATTTAAACTATTATGAAAAAGGTTATTTTATTACTTAGTATAATAATTATATGCAGTTGTAGTAGTTCTGGTAGTGATGATTCTTCAGCACCAACACCAACAACAACACCTAATGGAGTTTCTATTGCGGTAAATGATACTGCAAATACATCAGAAGACACTAATTTAATTATTCAAAACTTATTATCTAATGATACTGTTTTAGATAATGCAAAAATTACAAGTTTTGATGTTTCTACCTCAAACGGAGGCACAATAGAAGACAACCGAAATGGTACATACACATATACGCCTTTAAATGGATTTGTAGGTGAAGATGTGTTTACATATACTATTTGTGATAATGATACAAATCCAGACTGTTCATCAGCAACTGTTACTATTACAGTGACTGATGAAGGTAACCCAGGAGCACAGGATGATACTATTAATGTTTTACAAAATACAACTCGAGTATTAAACAGCATTTTAGACAACGACAGTATTATTGATGACGCGGTTGTAACTTCTGTAGATACTAGTTCTGCTATAGGAACGGTTGTTTTAAACGCGAATAACACTATTAGCTATACAGCACAAAACGCCTTTTTAGGCGAGGATACATTTACATATACTATTTGTGACGATGACCAACCAAATAATTCTTGTGTAACTGCAACCGTAACTATTAATGTAATAACATCTATAAACTTCAATATTCCTTCAGAATTAATAGATTATTATAATGGGGTTATTTTTTCTGAAGATCCAACTTTAATGTTTGATGAGTTAGAAAACCATACAGTATCGAACCATACAACAATTTTGTCATATGGTCAAAGACATCAATATTTATACAATGCTGATGCCGATTTAAGTAATGCTGATAATGTGGTATTAATGTATTCAGGAGAAAGCAGATATTGGGAAGAATACACATCAGGCTCAAACCCGTATTCACCTCAAACGTTTAATACGGAACATATTTACCCGCAATCGCTTTTAAGTACTACTAATGCTGTGACCGATTTACATCATTTAAGATCAAGTGATGCTTCAGTAAATAGCAATAGACTTAATTACCCTTTTACAGACGGAAGTGGAACCTACCAGCTAAAAGGAGAAACTTGGTTTCCTGGTGATGAATGGAAAGGTGATGTAGCTAGAATGATTCTATATTTAAATATTAGATATGGCGAAACAATTTCCAGTGTTGGAACTATAGAGTTGTTTTTAAAGTGGAATATAGAAGACCCTGTATCAGCTTTCGAAGAACAAAGAAACAATGTTATTTATGCCGCCCAAGGCAATAGAAATGCATTTATTGATAATCCTTATTTGGCAACCTTAATTTGGGGAGGTGATAATGCAGCGAATAAATGGGAATAATAAATTAAAAGAGGCTATTAAAAGTCAGTTTGCGGGTGAAATAATTAAACAAACAGAAAGAAGAGCTGTTTTACATACTGCTTTGCGCGCAACTAAAGATTCTGATTTTAAAGTAGATGGGATTAATGTAATGCCTGAAATTTTTGCTGTAAAACAAAAAATGGAAGCGCATTTAAACGGAAAAACCGAAGCTGAGGTGATTGCGGAAGGTGCAAACGCGGAATTAGTGCCGTTTAAAGGACATAAAGGAAATAAACCAACAAACACTATTTTTATTAATAAACTAACGCCAGAAAGTTTAGGAAAATTAATAGCGATGTACGACCAGTTTGGAGTAGAATAAGGCAAGCAATTGGCAAGTAAAATTTTACAAGAATTTAACAATAGCAATACGAATATCCACCACTCTTCAACCACTAATTTGTTGAGTTTTTAGAAGTGTTTTTCTTAAAAAACCATAGTATTCTAACTATAATGAATAAAAAGGCATCAATTATCAAATAATTGACGCCTTTTTATTTGTGTTAAAATATAAAATTTCTTAACAATTGCATAATATTTATAATTTAATTGTATGTATTTTTGTACCCACTAATTTCACTTAATTAATTTTTAAAAAAACATGAAAA
This sequence comes from Mariniflexile sp., assembly GCA_051275695.1. Lineage (GTDB taxonomy): Bacteria > Bacteroidota > Bacteroidia > Flavobacteriales > Flavobacteriaceae > Mariniflexile. Next base: position 5,068 of record JBNMNO010000046.1, on the reverse strand, counting down.
AAACTATTCAATTTTTATTGCTGTCGGCGTTAATGCTATTAACAACAGCAGGTTTTGCACAAGGTGTTACTACGGCATCTATTAACGGGCAAGTTACAGATGCTAATGGGGAGCCTTTACCAGGAGCAAATGTGGTTGCAGTACATACGTCTTCAGGCACAAGAGATGGTGCTTCTTCAGATTTTGATGGCTATTACAGAATGTCAAATTTGAGAACAGGAGGTCCTTACAGCATTACTATTTCTTATGTTGGTTATCAAGAGTACAAACTTGAAAATTTTTATTTACAACTAGGAGAATCTAAAAAAATTAGCGTTAAGCTTACTGAAGATTCTAACGTTTTAGACGAAATAGTAATTACTGCAACAGCTGACGGAGTATTTGACTCTGGAAAAACAGGTGCTGAAACACGAGTTTCTCAAAGACAAGTTAATACACTACCAAGTATCTCTAGAAATATAGCAGATTTTGCGAGATTAACACCTCAAGCTAAGGTTACAGGCGATGATGTTATATCTATAGCAGGGCAAAACAATAGATACAACGCTATTTATATTGATGGAGCTGTTAATAACGATGTTTTTGGTTTAGCAGGAAGCGGAACTAATGGAGGTCAAACAGGTGTTAGCCCAATATCTTTAGATGCGATTGAATCGTTCCAAATAAATGTAGCCCCTTTTGATGTAAGACAATCTGGTTTTGCTGGTGGGAGTATTAATGCCATTACAAAATCTGGTACAAATACCACAGAAGGATCTGTTTATGGATTTTTAAGAAACCAAGATTTAGCAGGTAAGACACCTACAGGTTTAATAGGCTCAGATGGTCTAAGAAAAAACCTTTCTGATTTTACAGCTAAAACGTATGGAGTAAGAGTTGGTGGGTCTGTTATAAAAGATAAATTATTTTACTTCGTTAACTACGAAAGACAAGATAATGAAACCCCTCAACCTTTTGATGTTTCTACATTTAGAGGGAATGAAGGAGCGGCAGATTTACAAACACTTTCAGATTATTTATTAACCAACTATAATTATGATGCAGGTGGATACGCTAATAATGCATCATCATTAGTAAGTGATAAATTGATTGCAAAAATAGATTGGAATATTAATGATAATAATAGACTGTCATTAAAACATAGTTATGTAAAGGCCATACAGTTGGATGCCTCAGCGTCTAATACGGGATCTATTAATTTTTCCAATAGAGCTATTAATTTTGAATCTATTACTAATTCAACAGCATTAGAATTAAGCTCTAAAATTGGAGAAAAATACTCAAATAATTTAGTGATAGGGTATACAACGGTAAATGATGATAGAGGTCCTGAAGGAGGTTCATTTCCTTCAGTTGAAATTCAGGGAGCAGCTGGTACATCTATCTTTTTTGGTTCAGAGCCTTTTTCAACATCAAATTTATTAGAACAAAAAGTGTTGACTTTAACTGATAATTTTGAAATTTATTCAGGTAAACATACTATTACAATTGGTACAAACAATGAATTCACTTCAGCATATAATGTGTTTTTTAGACAAAATTTTGGTGATTATAGATTCAATAATTTAACTGATTTCTTAAATAATGCGCGTCCAAACAGATATCGTTATGGGTATTCTTTACTTGGTGGGACAGGAGACGATTCTCAAGGAGCGGCAGATTTTAATATTTTCCAATTAGGATTATATGTTCAAGATGAAGTTAATATGTCTGATAACTTCAAGTTAACAGCTGGGGTTAGAGTAGATATTCCTTATTGGGAAGAAGGTTTAGCTAATCAGGATTTTAATACGCGTAGCGTTGCATTGTTGGAAGCTGCCGGTAAAGATTTAAGAGGTGCCAGAGTAGGACAGGCTATAGATCCTAGTGCTCATATTTCTCCTAGAATAGGGTTTAATTGGGATGTTAAAAATAACAAGACTACTCAAATTAGAGGTGGTTTTGGAATCTTTACTTCAAGAATTCCTTTAGTATGGCCAGGTGCTGCTTACAATAACAATGGTATTAGTACTGGTTTTGTACAATTAACAGGAAGCAATGTTCTTCCTTTCAACCCAGACCCAACTACACAATTTGCTAGTCCTGCACCAGGAAGTGGCACTGTTGGTGGTCAAGTAGATTTGTTTGCTAAAGATTTTAAACTACCTCAAGTATTTAAAACAAGCATAGCTATTGATCAAAAATTACCAGGAGGCGTTTTGTTTTCTGCAGATTTTATCTGGAATGACAATATTACAGCATTAGCTTATGAAAACATAAACCTAGTTGGACCACAATTTTCTACTACAGGAGCAGGCTCTCGTCCGAATTATGGTTTTGCTAAAGTTGATGGAACTTATAGTGATATTTATTTAGGATACAATACGGGTGAAGGTAGTTCTTACAACGTAAGTGGTACCTTATCAAAAAACTTCATAACAGACAAATTAGATATTAGAGCATCAGCTACATATTCTTATGGTGAAGCAGATGGTTTACTTGATGGTACAAGTTCACAAAACAGTTCTCAATGGAGAAATTTTGAAAGCGTAAATGGGTCTAACAGACCAGATTTATCAACTTCAGATTTCTCACCAGGAAGCAGAATTATCTCAAACGTTACTTTAGAGTACAAATGGACTGATAAAATTAAAACTAGATTAGGTTTGTTTTATGAAGGCGCAGAAGGATCTCCATTTAGTTATGTTTATAGAGGAAGTGGACTATTATCTGATACAGGATCTAACTCTGCATTAATTTATGTGCCTAATAATGAATCAGAAGCATTATTAGTGGATACATCTACTTTAACTGCATCAGAACAATGGGCTTCCTTAAATGCTTTTATTGAGGGGGATGATTATTTGAGCAGCAGAAGAGGTCAATTTGCTGAAAGAAATGCAGATAGATCTGATTGGAGTCATATTATAGATTTAAAATTTGCCCAAGAATTTGGATTTAATATTGGTAATAAAGTACATAGATTTGAGTTTACTGTAGATATATTTAACTTTACTAACTTGCTTAATAAAGATTGGGGTGTAAGAACATTTACTAACTTTAATCAAGTTGCATTACTTGATTTCACAGGTTTCCAAACTGATGGCACAACACCAAGATTTACTTACGACCCAAGAACTTCTTCTACTACTAATATTGTAGATGATTCTGGATTACAGTCTTCTAGATGGCAAATGCAAGCGGGATTAAGATATAGTTTCTAATCTCCTAAAAAATAAAGTATAATTTAAAACCGCTTCAATCGAAGCGGTTTTTTTATGCATATAATTATTACATTTGTTATTATTAATTTTAAAAAATACTTTCATGTACGATATTATAAAAAACGTTCATTCTTATTGGGCTTACCTTGTTTTATTAGTTTTAGTAATTGCCGTAGTTAATGCGTTAATTAAAACATTTGGGGATAAAGAATACACAGCTAAAGATTTTAGAATATCATTATTTGCGTTAATAGTATCACATATTCAACTACTTATTGGGTTGTTACTATACTTTGTGTCTCCCAGATTTGATTTATGGAGTGAGTTAGGTGGTGAGGTTATGAAAAACTCAATAGCGCGATTATATTTGGTAGAACACCCGTTAGTAAATATTATAGCTGTTGTTTTAATTACAATGGGCTATTCTAAACATAAAAAGAAGTTAACCTCTAAAGCTAAATTAAAACCATTAGCTATTTTTTATACCATTGCATTACTATTGCTTTTATCAAGAATTCCTTGGAGTGATTGGTTAAGTTAGTTTAGATTCTCCCATTTGGGAGATCTCTGGCCAGATTGGAGGGGATTATTCAACTTTCTTTATAACGTATACATAAACTGGAAAATGGTCGCTAAAACCATCGGTGAATCCGCTATACGAAAAACTGCGTTTTGGGTAACCTTTATAAGTGCCAGATTTATCTGTTAAATAATTTTTATTGTAAATATTGGCTTTATAAAAGCGAAACGACGTGAAGTCTTTTTCAAGTAAGGGTTTAGTAAGCATTATTTGGTCAAATAAACTCCAAGCATCTCGATAAGCTGTCGTTCCTAAACCATCTTTAAAGTAATTTTCATAAGGGTTATAAATACCTTTAAGACCCACTTTTTTTCTGTTTTTTTCTGTTTTTAAACCAGATTTAATACTCAAATCTGTAGGATTGTCGTTTAAATCGCCCAATATAAAAACCTTAGCGTAGGGATCTATGACTTGCAACGAATCTACTAAACGTTTACATAATTTAGCGGCAGCTATTCTATTGGGTTCACTTTTTGCTTCACCTCCACTTCTAGAAGGCCAGTGATTTACCATAATATGAATGAGGTCGCCTTCCAGCTCACCACTTACTAATAATTGGTCTCTGGTATAAATGCGATTTCTGGTACTTCCATCATAAATTTTTAATTCATGACTACTGGTGCTAATGGGTTTAAATAACTTTTTTTGATATAATAAGGCCACATCAATCCCTCTTATATCAGGCGAAGGATAGTGAACAATACCATAATTTTTATCTCGCAGTAGCGAGTCATTAATAACATCTTCAATAACCTCTCGGTTTTCAACTTCGCATATACCAATTATGGCAGGTGTATTGTTTGTAATTTCCAATCCAATATCAGCAATCACACGCGCCATATTTTTTACCTTCTTTTTGTATACTTCTGCACGATTTGTTTTCAATTCCATTATTGGGCTCGATTCATCAAATTTAGTGGGATCGTTAATCGTGTCAAACAAGTTTTCTAAGTTGTAAAATGCTATACTATGTATTTTATATAATTTTTTTTCTTGCGCATGTGTGGTCATGAGGGAACAAGGAAATATTATAAATATTATAAATTTTAAAGCGTTCATTTAAAAATATATTAGCGTGTCAATTATTTTCTTACAAAAGTTAAACCAAAAATAAATATTTAATTAGAAAAAATGTAAATTAGTTCTTTTTATACTAAAAATGGATCAAAAGTAAAACTTGGGGACAAAGTTGATAATTCATAGATTTGAATAAATTTTAAAACTCAAAACTTAGCCTTGGACATCACAATAGCCAAATACTTTTTGCCTGAGGGAATATTAGATT
>JBNMNO010000045.1:0-19257 GCA_051275695.1 Mariniflexile sp. | reverse complement strand
CGGTTTCACTGCAAGTTGTTGTAATAGGAGATTCACCTCTTTTATTTTCTATTGAAATTTGCTTTTTATTGATAAAAATTTGTTGGTAAAAACCTCTTGAATGCGCTGTATATTCAATAGAAATTGCCTCTTGATTTATTTTAGAGTCTGAACAACCATGATCCATAGAGACTAATGAGAATAATAATATTAAGATTTTCATGTTCATTTTAGATTATATTTCTAAATATAATATTACAAAAAAGACGCCAAAGTTGGCGTCTTTTAATTTTTTATTAAGAAAAGAAAACGCTAGTTTCCAGCCATTAGTGCTCTATCTCCACCATCCTCAAAAATAGCACGCATTCTATTACGTTGTCCATCTGTAAACATATACATGCATTGATCGTATGTGTAATCCATATAGTTCATGGTCATATCAGGTGTGTTACAATGTACTGTGGGATATGTGGGACATCCACTATTTGATCTATCCGAAATAGGTGTGTCAACTACAAAATCATCTTGAGTGCAACCACCATCTCCCCAAATATGGCGTAAATTTAAGTAATGTCCAATTTCGTGAGTAGCTGTTCTTCCTAATCCATAAGCCCCACTAGTAATTCCAAAATAGTCTCCACCTATTACAATACCATCGGTCGCTGGATTACCTCCAGGAAATTGGGCATAACCTAAAATGCTTCTACTAATGTTACAAACCCATATATTTAATTTATTTTCTGGTTCCGTTGGAGGGTAAGCGAATTTTACAGAATCATTAGTTCCCCAAAACTTTGTACGGTCATTATGTCTTTCAACACTGACTAATTCAAACATAATGTCCGTGGTGGTTACGTCATTTTCAAAAGTGGTCCCACTAGGCAACAATCCAATGTTTTTTGTATTAAAATCGGCATTTAACACCTTTATTTGATCTCCTATCTGTTTATCTGTTATATCATCTGCATTAGTGTATACAATAATGACATTTACCGGAATAGTAATTATTGAACCACCTACAGGGGTTACGTCATAATCCGCATTATCAACTGTTCCACCATCGCCTCCACCATTACCTACTCCTGGTGGTTTTCCTTTCCCTGCTATAAATTTTCTAGTATGTAATTCGATATTATACATTTTTTTCTCTAGACCAGGATTTTCACTTAGTTGTCTATTTAATACGGTCATTGAAGCACATGATTTACTACTGCTTTTTTCACCAACAGATTTTGAAGTCTCATCACTGTTTGCATCAGTATAAACATAAAAGTCACTCATGTCGATTTCTTGTTCTTGCTGAGTTACTTCTTTTGAATCATCACTACAAGATGTAAATAACAAGGCTACAGTGGCCATACTTAAAAGTAATTTTTTCATATTCAATATATATTTGAATTAGTTTACGCTCAAGATATAATTATTATGAAGACATTCTAGTAATTATGCAAAAAAATTGTTAATTATTCGATAAAACACATGTTAGCTTGTGTAATTAGCAATATTATGTAATTGAAATTATAGAAATATTCTTAAAAAACAGGATTTGAAGAATTATGAAAGCATCATTTTAGCTTTTTTAATGCCTTCAACTAAAACGTCAATCTCTGCTTTTGTATTGTAAAAAGCAAACGAGGCGCGAACCGTTCCTGGAATTTTATAATAATCCATAATAGGTTGGGCACAGTGGTGTCCTGTTCGAACTGCAATACCTAATTTATCCAGAATAGTACCCACATCATACGGATGAATACCTTCTAAATTAAAAGAAATTACTGAAGTTTTATGTTTTGAAGTTCCATAGATTTTTAAGCCTTCAATTTGCAATAATTGATTGGTAGCATAATCTAAAAGTTCGTGTTCGTATTTAGAAATAGCATCAAAACCAATGGCGTTCATATAATCGATAGCGGCTCCAAATGCAATGCCACCGCAAATGTTTGGAGTTCCGGCTTCGAATTTATGAGGTAAATCGGCGTAAGTCGTTTTCTCGAAGGTTACTTCGGCAATCATTTCGCCACCACCTTGATAAGGGGGTAGCTTTTTTAACCAGCTTTCTTTGCCATACAACATACCTTCGCCCGTTGGACCACATATTTTGTGTGCCGAAGCGACATAAAAATCAGCATCTAAAGCTTGAACGTCTGGTTTAATATGTGGGCAAGCTTGTGCGCCGTCTATTAAAACAGCAGCGCCAATCTGGTGTGCTTTTTCAATGATATACTCAATTGGATTAATGGTCCCTAAAGCATTTGAAATATGATTTACAAATACCAGTTTTGTATTTTTAGAAAGTAACTTGATATATTCCTCCATTACCAATTCGCCTTCCTGGTTCATGGGGATAACTTTTAAAATGGCTCCTGTGCGTTCACACAACATTTGCCACGGGACAATATTACTGTGATGCTCTAAAGCTGAAACGATTATTTCATCGCCTTTTTTTAATATGGATGAAAAGCCATTGGCAACTAAATTAATGCTATGAGTTGTTCCAGACGTGAATATAATTTCGTGAGCATGTTTTGCATTAAAATGCACTTGTATTTTTTTGCGTGCCTGTTCGTATTTATCGGTGGCTTCCTGACTTAAAGTATGAACGCCTCGATGAATATTAGCATTGTAGTTTGAATAATAATCTACAATAACATCAATAACCTGTTGTGGTGTTTGTGAAGTTGCAGCATTATCTAAATATACTAAAGGTTTACCATTTACTTTGCGAGAAAGAATGGGGAAGTCTTTTCGAATGGTTTCTACGTTGAACATGGCTTTATATTTAGCCCCGATAGTAGCGGCATCCTTTTTTTGTGTATGACCCTTCGACTGCGCTCAGGGTGAAATAAAAAAAGATAGAGCGGATAGCGGGAATGGCTTCAAATAATTTTATAAATCGAACCCAAGGTTAACACCTAATTTGTTAGCGATAATTTTAGTAATGCGTTGTTTTATTTCGGGTATTTTAACCGAGCTTAATACGTTATTACTAAATGCATACATTAATAGGGCTTTGGCTTCTTTTTCTGGAATACCACGAGAACGCATGTAAAACATGGCGCTTTCGTCTAGTTGCCCAATGGTACAACCGTGTGAACACTTCACATCGTCGGCAAAAATTTCGAGCTGAGGTTTAGTGTTTATGGTTGCCTTATCGCTAATTAAAATATTGTTATTTGCTTGAAAGGCATTGGTTTTTTGTGCTTCTTTTTCAACGACGATTTTGCCATTAAAAACGCCAGTAGAATTCTCACCAAAAATACCTTTGTAATCTTGATGACTTTCGCAATTTGGTTCTATATGGTGAACCAAGGTATTGTGATCTACATGTTGATTGTCTCCTATGATGGTAACACCTTTTAACGTAGAATCAATACGTTCTCCGTTTTGGTAAAAGTTTAAATTGTTACGAATTAATTTGCCTCCAAATGCAAAAGTATGTACCGAGGCAACACTTTCTTGCCTTTGTTTTATAAAGGTATTATCTATGAGAGTGGCGTTTAAATTATCGTTTTGAATTTTATAATAATCGACAATAGCGCGTTTGTTTGTAAAAATTTCTGTAACGCTGTTAGTCAAAACAGGATTGTCTGTTAAACTTTGGTGACGTTCTACAATTTGAACATGCGAATTCTCGTCAACCACAATTAAATTACGTGGTTGCAACATCGTTGCCGCCTCATTGCCCGTTGAGAAATAAATGATTTGAATAGGCTTTTGTACCAATTTGTTTTTTGGAATATGAATGTATGCTCCTTCACTTGAAAATGCTGTATTTAATGATGTTAAGCTATCTTTAGTAGCCGCTTTATTAAAATAGTTTTCAATGATTATACGGTATTTAGGTTTTGCTAAGGCTGAAGACATTAAACAAATATCCATGCCATCGTGTGTGGTTCGTGACAGGTGTGATGAATATTTTCCATCAATAAAAACAATGTTAAAAGTATCTATATCATGAATAAAATATTTTTTTACGTCATTATATTCTATGGCATTTTCTTGGTTGGGAAATACGCTGTAATCTTCTTTTAAAACACTGTTTAAAGAAGTGTATTTCCAAGCTTCTTCCTTTTTAGTCGGAAAGCCTTTTTCTTCAAATATTTTGATAGCATCGTTTCTAACATCGTGAATATAGGTATCTGTATCGACTTCATTTTCGAATGCCAGAAAGGATGATATTAATTTTTCTTTTAAATCCATTTTATTTATGTGTTAGTCATTAGTCGATAGTAAATACTGCATACTGCGACTGTAAACTGTCAACTTTTTTTACGCGTTCACTTCTTCTTTAATCCAATCGTATCCTTTTTCTTCAAGTTGGTGCGCTAGTTCTTTGCCACCAGATTTTACTATACGGCCGTTATAGAGCACATGAACAAAATCTGGAACGATATATTCTAATAAACGTTGGTAATGTGTAATAACTATAACAGCATTGTCTTTGCTTTTTAGTTTATTAACCCCGTTGGCTACAATACCCAAAGCGTCAATATCTAAACCAGAATCGGTTTCATCCAGAATGGCTAATTTTGGCTCAAGCATGGCCATTTGAAAAATCTCGTTACGTTTCTTTTCCCCACCTGAAAATCCTTCGTTTAAGGAACGCGATAAGAACTTTCTATCGATTTCTAATAATTCCGATTTTTCACGAATCAGCTTCAGCATCTCTTTTGCAGGCATATCTTCCAATCCATTTGCTTTTCTTGTTTCGTTAATGGCTGATTTCATGAAGTTGGTAACAGATACTCCCGGAATTTCTACAGGATATTGAAACGACAAGAATATGCCTTTATGAGCCCGTTCTTCAGCCGCTAAATCTTTTATGTCCTCATCATCAAATAAGATGCTGCCATCAGTTACTTCGTACTCTTCCTTTCCTGCAATAATAGAAGCCAATGTACTTTTTCCAGAACCATTTGGCCCCATAATAGCGTGTACTTCACCTGCTTTCACTTCTAAATTTATACCTCTTAAAATTGCTTTATCCTCAACACTTGCGTGTAAATTTTTAATTTTTAACATACTATTCTTGTCCTAGTTTTACAACATTGCTATTTTCTGGGGTTGGTTGCATAACGTTAAGTATTTCAATAATCTCAACTTTATTTTCCCAAAGAATTTTATTGTCTTTTTTATTTGTAATTTTTCCTTTTATTTCAACAGGAATCATATCTGTTGGTAAATTTTTATAATTTTCAGCAAGCTTGTTTAGTTCCTGCATTTTATCAGTTATTAAAACGCCATAAATTTCAGTTTGAGTTTGAAGTATTGCTGCTCCTTCAAAAAAAATAAAATCTCCTTTTAGTAAAGTTAGCTCCCCATCTTGACTGGCAGTTTTAACTTCATTTTTACAGCTTAAAAATGCTGAAAATAGAACTAATAAAATAAAAACGTTTTTCATTTTACATTAATTATCCTACACTTCCTTCTAAACTTATTTCTAATAATTTTCGAGCTTCAACAGCAAACTCCATAGGAAGTTTATTTAGCACCTCTTTACTAAATCCGTTTACAATTAGTGCAATGGCTTTTTCAGTATCAATACCACGTTGGTTACAATAGAATATCTGGTCTTCACCAATTTTACTCGTTGTAGCTTCGTGTTCTATTATGGCCGTTTTGTTTTTTACTTCAATATATGGAAATGTGTGTGCACCACATTCATTACCCATAAGTAAACTATCGCATTGCGAAAAATTACGAGCGTTATCTGCATTTGGGCTAATTTTAACCAATCCGCGGTAACTGTTTTGAGATTTTCCTGCTGAAACACCTTTTGAAATGATGGTAGATTTGGTGTTTTTGCCCAAATGAATCATTTTGGTTCCTGTATCTGCTTGTTGAAAGTTGTTTGTAACCGCTATGGAGTAAAATTCACCGACTGAATTATCACCTTTTAATACGCATGATGGGTATTTCCATGTAACAGCACTACCGGTTTCAACCTGTGTCCAAGAGATCTTAGCGTTCTTTTCGCATAAACCACGTTTAGTCACAAAATTGTAAACACCACCTTTGCCTTCAGCATTTCCCGGATACCAGTTTTGAACTGTAGAATATTTTATTTCAGCATCATCTAAAGCAATTAACTCCACAACCGCTGCGTGTAATTGATTTTCATCACGACTTGGAGCTGTACAACCTTCAAGGTAACTTACATAACTACCTTCATCAGCAATAACTAAAGTTCTTTCAAACTGACCAGTTCCTGCTTGATTAATTCTAAAATAGGTTGAAAGTTCCATGGGGCAACGAACCCCCTTAGGAATGTAACAGAAACTACCATCACTAAAGACCGCAGAATTTAATGCAGCATAGAAATTATCTTTTTTAGGCACTACGGTGCCAATGTATTTTTTTACTAAATCGGGGTGCTCTCTTAACGCTTCGGAAATAGAACAAAAAATGATGCCCTTTTCTCCAAGTGTTTTTTTGAAAGTGGTTGCTACTGAAACGGAATCTACAACAATATCCATGGCTACATTATTCATCATTTTCTGTTCATCAACAGAAATCCCTAATTTTTTATACATCGCTAATAGATCTGGATCTACGTCGTCTAATGTTTTATTTGGGTCTATAGATGTTGGTGCCGAGTAATATGCAATCGCTTGAAAGTCGGGTTTAGCATATCGCACATTCGCCCACTCTGGTTCGGCCATTTTTTCCCAAGCACGATATGCTTCCAGTCGCCATTCGGTCATCCATTCTGGTTCTTCTTTTTTAAGAGAAATAGCGCGCACAATATCTTCATTTAAACCAATAGGAAACGTATCAGATTTTATATCAGTATAAAATCCATATTCATATTCTTTGGTTTTAAGCTCCTCTCGTAAATCGTCTTCAGTATATTTATTCATATTTTATTTTGATCAATTTAAACACTTTCCCGTCGGGAAGGTTGGGGTGGGATTAGAGCGAAAACGATTCGCCGCAACCACAAGTACGATTGGCATTTGGGTTGTTAAACACAAATCCTGTTCCGTTTAATCCTCCAGAATATTCTAAAGTAGTGCCAACTAAATACAGAAAGCTTTTTTTGTCAACAATAATTTTCACATCATTATCAACGAAAACTTTATCGTCATCTTGATTTTCTTTGTCGAACTTTAAATCGTAAGACAGACCAGAACATCCGCCGCTTTTAACACCCACACGAACAAAGTCCGTTATCGGGTTAAAGCCTTCGTCTTGCATAAGTTCTATAACTTTTTTCTTAGCCGTTTCAGAAACTTTTATCATATTATTTTTTAATTAGATTTAGAATGAATTAGGACTATTTTTATTAAGACAGTTTCTAAATAGAGTACAAATATACAATTTAAGTCAAGGATTACGGCAAAACCTGACATTATATTAGCCTATAGTTTGATAGGTTTTGTTTATGGATTTAGAAAATTCGGGTTATTGATAAATTCGTAATCGGAAAGGGACAATAAAAATGCTTTTAAATCGACTTTATCTTGTTGGGATAAATTTACTCCACCTAGCAATACTTTTTTCATTAAAGGATCGATAGTTGGGGAGTTTTGAAGGCCGTCACTATAGTGGTTAATAACGTCATCTAAAGTCTCAAACCGGCCATCGTGCATATAGGGTGCCGTAAATGCTAAATTTCGTAGTGACGGCGATTTGAATTTACCATTATCGGCAGGATCTCCGGTAATGGCGCCTAAACCTAAGTCAGTAATTATTGCATCTAAGCCATTATTATGAAATATATTGTCTGTCCACAACGGGTTCTTCTCACTTCCATGACAATGAAAACAATCGCCCTTGGTTTCGTCCATAAACACATTAAATCCATTAAGTTCTTGCTGGGTTAACGAAGTTTCTCCTAGAAGATAGTTATCGAATTTTGAGTTGGATGAAATTAAAGTTCTTTCAAATTGGGCAATAGCTTTGGTTACTAATGTTGAATCTATAGTTGTGGTTCCGAAAGCGCCGTTAAATAAGTTAGGATATTCAGAATGATTTTGAAGTTTTTGTTCCACTTGCACCCAAGTACTTTTCATTTCAATAGGGTTCGTCACAGGTTCAAAAGCTTGGTGTTCTAAACTAAAAGCACTTCCGTCCCAAAAGAATTTTTCATCATAATTCCAAGCTAAATTAAATAAAGGCATGGAGTTTCGGTTTCCAAAAAGACCGTCAATACCGTCACTAAAACGATTGGTGTCTGTAAATGCTTTTTCAGGAGCATGACAATCGGCGCATGCTTGGGTGTTATTACTGGATAGAATAGGATCGAAAAACAGTTTTTTGCCTAAGGCAACGCCTTCGATGGTTTGAGGATTATTTGTTGGGATGATTGGGTTGAGAATATTATCTTGAAATAGCTTTGGAATTTGTAACGGTTTTGGAGTTGGCATATATAGCTCTACAGATTCATTTGAACATGAAAAACAAATGAGAATAAGAATACCATATAAAATCCATTTTAGCATATTATTGGTTTATTGATTCTAAACTAAAAACATTTTGCCCATTTTGAAACATCATTTGTTGGGCGGTAAAATTGGGCATTAGCACGTTGTTTAATACATTTAAATTCCAGGTGTATGGATTTTTAAACCATTCAGCAATATTCATTTTAATATTAAAAACAGCATTATTCGTAATGGTAACTTCCCCTAAATTAACTTCAAAAAAAGTATCTTGAAAAACAAGTTCTGACCCAGAATTATCAACCGCTCTAATGGTGTGATAGGCATAACCAGTTTGAGTTGCAGAGTTATCTATAAATTTTCCTTCCAATTGCATAAAATGATAACCACCGCCAAGCATTGCCGGTACATTCCATGATACGGAATTTAAATCTGTATAATTTTGATAATTGTATTCATTGTTAAAACCAAAAGTAAAAGTTACTTTGGAATATGTTCCTGTTGGTATGGTGTTGCTAGGTGAGAAGAATAGGGTTGTATTATTCGTCACATCAACTAAGTTATAACTATCTAACACAATAGTTTCACCCTTAGAATTTTCAAATTTAATATTTGAAACTAGATATTGTAATTTGGAGACACTTAGTTGGGTGCCGAAAGAATTAGTAAATTTAATAATATTAAAATCACTATTAGTAACAGTTGTGCCATCCCAATTATGTGCAAAATTAAAGGTGATATTTGCTTGTGTTATAGTGTTGTCATTATTTTTACTGCAAGACAATAATGTGAGTAAGCTAAAAACAACTATGGGGATTATTCTTTTCACTTTTATTTTATTTTGAAAATCAACAAATCAGTAAATCCTTTATTTTCTGGAATATCAATGTTTGAGCTATTTGATTCTCCAACCACAATAACAGTTTTGTCATCTAATTCAATAGCATCAAAAGCAAAATCAATATGGGTACCACCAATAGTTTTTTGCCATTCCAAATTTGCATTTGCATCTATTTTTAAAACCCAAGCATCGTTTTGTCCTTGATTTACTGAAACATCGCCATCTGCACTTCGTGAACTACCAGAAATAATAAAGCCCTTATCTTGGGTTTGAAAAATGGATCGACCTACATCGAAACTACTACCTCCCAATGTTTTTTCCCAAATTAAATTTCCTGTCGGGGAAATTTTAATAATCCACAAATCGGCAGCTCCTTTGTTTTTTGAAACGTCTAAATCGTTACTTCTAGTATCGCCAACTATCATATAATTCCCATCATCAGTTCTTGAAATAGCACGTGCTTCATCAATTTCTGAGCCTCCGAAAGATTTTTCCCAAACTAATGTCCCTGTCTCCGAAATCTTGACAACCCAAAAATCATAAGAACCTCTGTTTTCTGAAATGTCTATATCATTGCTGTCAGACGACCCTAAAATAATATATCCATTATCTTGTGTTTGAATAACATCATAAGGAGTATCCGTAAAAGACCCGCCATAATAACGACTCCACTCTTTAGTGCCTGACGCATCAATTTTAATAACCCAATAATCGCCTCCTGCGTGTTTTTTAAAAGTGCTTTTGCTACTTCCTTGGCCTTCAGAAGCCGATACATCTAATACGCCTACTAAAAGATAACCATTGTCTTTTGCTTGAAGGATTGAGATGCCCTTATCAGCTCCAGCAAATCCAAATGATTTTTGCCAACTTATGTTCCCTGAATTATCAAGTTTAGAAACCCAAAAATCTTGAGCTCCTGCGTTTTGGGTTACATCGCCATCGCTACTTTCACTAAAACCTAAAACAGCAAAACCACGATCTGTTGTTTCTATAATTTTGCTCCCTCTATCATCTTCAATGCCTCCATAGTTTTTTTGCCATAAAAGCGTATTGTTTTCATCAAACTTTAAAATCCAATAATTGAAAGACTCATTTTGTTTATTGCTAATATCACCATCCGTGCTTTGGGCATATCCTAAAATAGCATAACCACCATCTGAGGTTTTGGTAATAGATTGAGCACTTTCGTTTTTGGTGCCACCAAAGGTTTTTACAAATTCTATCTTTTGAAGAAAACCATTAGGGTTCTGGTCATCGTTATTTGAGGTGCAATTAAAAAACAGCACTAAAATTAATAGGGTAATTATGTTAGTATTCGAGACTTGCATCGCAACTTTAGTTAGGTGCCACTTTTCCGTATAACAAACAAACCTTTCTCAATATCACTTATAATCAGGTTGCCACTTGGGAAATATGGATACACATTCCAAGCACCATTGAAATTAGCACTGTTGTTTTGTGGATAGGTATCAAAAAAACCAACTTCAGTCATTATAGAATTTCCAATTTGAGAAATATCAATAATTCGGACACCTGCCCTGTAATTTGACTGAAAAAACAGATTTCCTTTTACATAACCATTGTGGTCTATAGCGGCGGAACTCCCTAAATATTGCATATGAAACGTTGGGTTGTCCAAGTCTGAAAAATTAAAAACAATAGTTCTAGTATTTGTTCCTGTATTTATTTCGTCTAATTCGTCACCTAAAATAAAATAATTTAAGTCTTCGGTAAACCAACCTTGGTGTGCGTACCCAACATTACTATAACTAATTGTGGAAATTGGAGAAGGGTTTGCCTTATCGGTTACATCTAAAATAACGACTTCATTTTCGTTACTACCAATTAATATTTCACGACCTGTGTAATTAGTATCTGGACCATTATAAGTTATTACTTGAGCATCGTGGGAGTATCCACCAGCACCAAAACCACCTTCGGCAACAGGAGAGGTAGGATTTTGTATATTTATAAATAATGGACCTCCCTCATAAGTGCCGGTTCTACTAGTTCCAACTATATAAGCGTATCCGCTAGTTTCATTAATAACTATATTATGTGCACTTCCAAAACCAGTAAAGCGAGCGTCAGCCGTAAATGTTTGTGGTTGGTTAGTAACATTTCTAAGTCGAGTTAAGTCAAATACTTGCATCCCATGATTTGGGGCCTCGCTTACTATAAAAGCATGGTTATTATACACTTTAACATCTCTCCAAGAACTGCTTACAGTGGCTGTTGGAAGGCTACCTAAATATATAGGGTTATTAGGAATTGAGATATCAACAAAAGAGGTATTAGAGTCGGTAGCCATTAATGCATATTCTTTACCCGTGGCAGGATCGGTCCAACCCCAAGAATCATTGCCAGCGGTCGCTCCAAATGTACTTAATGTTATTTGAGACATTAAATCATAATCATTGCAAGGGTAGATACCTGCAAAACCATTTTCGCACATGGAAAGGGGGGCTGTGTTAATATAATCAGCATCACATAAATTACCAATACCATCATTATCATCATCTTCCTGTAAAGGGTTAGTTATTAAAGGACAATTATCATTTATATCCAAAACCCCATCATTATCATCATCGTTATCACAATCATTACCTATGCCATCGTTGTCATTATCTTCTTGGTTGGGATTTGCTACTAGGGGACAGTTGTCAATACTTTCTTCGATTCCATCAGCATCAGAATCGGTTATGGCTATTATTTCTACTGGCTCGTTATTGCATGCGTTAACAACTATTAATAATAATAAAATAGAAGTTGCTTTTTTAAGAAAATGTAAAATGCTTTTTAATTGAATCATATAATAATTTTTTTAAACAGAAAATGAGTTCAAGGTAATTTTTTAATAAAACTAATGTCCAAATAATTTATAACATAGGGAAGATGATTATTAAGAACTAATCAGTATTGTTTTAACAAAAATAGAGTAATAATAATAAAAAGACAGGTCTTTTTAACGAATTATAAGTGAAAATTGGTTGCCAATGATATTTCGACCTAATTGCGGTTTTAAGTTTTATAAGGTAATGCTTGCCGATTATTATAAAAAAGGGTGTTATTTTTGCCAAATGATAGAAGATAAAAATCAACAAAGAACACAATTAAGTGATTTGGGTGAATTTGGGTTGATAGACCATTTAACCAAAAACTTTAAAATTAATCAGAAATCAACACTAAAAGGTATTGGCGATGATGCAGCAGTTTTAGAGTTTAATAACAAAAAAATTGTTGTTAGCACCGATTTATTGATTGAAGGTGTGCATTTCGATTTAAGCTATGTGCCATTAAAACATTTAGGGTATAAATCTGTAATTGTAAATTTATCCGATGTGTATGCTATGAACGCTATTCCTACTCAAATTACTGTTTCTTTTGCTGTGTCTAACAGGTTCCCATTAGAGGCTCTGGAAGATTTATATGCAGGCATAGAAACAGCTGCTAATTTATATAATATAGATGTTGTAGGCGGCGATACTACATCTTCGAATACGGGTCTTTTAATTTCTATAACGGCTATTGGTGAAGTAGAGCATGAAGTATATAGGTCCGGTGCAAAACCTAATGATTTACTCGTTGTTTCTGGCGATTTAGGGGGTGCTTTTATGGGTTTACAAGTTTTAGAAAGAGAAAAAGAAGTGTATAAAGTGAACCCAAATAATCAGCCAGATTTGGCGGTATATTCTTATATTATTGAGCGCCAATTAAAACCAGAGGCGCGAAAAGATATAATTCAGTTATTAAAGGATTTGGAAGTTAGGCCTACATCCATGATTGACATTAGCGATGGTTTATCTTCTGAAATTATTCATATTTGTAAACAAAGTAATGTTGGTTGCGATTTATATGAAGAAAAAATTCCATTAGATCCACAAGTTATATCAGCTTGCGAAGAATTTAATATTGATAGTACGACTGTTGTTTTAAATGGAGGTGAAGACTACGAACTTTTATTTACTATTTCCCAAGAAGATTTTCCTAAAATAAAAGCAAATCCTAATTTTAGTGTTATTGGTTTTATTAAAGAACCCAGTGAAGGCATGCATTTAGTTACAAGGGGCGACACAAAAATACCAATTAAAGCTCAAGGTTGGAAGAACTTTAATGACTAAACACTAATAATGAACTTTTAATTTTTTGACGACTTGTTTTTGAAATACGATTATGGTGGATACGTTCTAGTACATCATTAATTTCTCTAAACTTTGACGTAAGTTCAATCAGGTTACCGTTTCCACTGGTAGTAAGTTGTTTTTTGCAGTTTTTGCAGGAGTATTCTTTAACATGATACGTAACATTTCTGGTCACCTTAAAATCATGCCCAAAGACCATGCATTGGATGTTTTTCATTTATTTTATTAATTAGCTTTATTAGAGGCTATTAAACTATAAAAAAAAACCAAAAGTTATTAACAATTTGTTAATAAATCGACGAAAGCATTCTTTTTTCCCTTGAACGTTCCATTCTTATATAATATATGCGCTCTAAAATGGCATTTATCTCTTGAAATTTTGGGGTAAGCTCTATTAAACTTCCGTTACTATTGGTAGTTAATTGCTTTTTACAATGAGAACATGTATACTCTTTAACATGGTAGGTAACTTTTTTAGTTACCTGATAATCATGCCCAAAAAGATTGCAGTACATTTTGGGGATTAAGGTAGGTTTGAAGGCCATAATTTTCATAGTTTGAAGGTTTTATGAATATAAATATAAACAAAAAATCAAATAAAACGATAAAAAGTTAAATAAAATCGATGAAATACATTAATTGTAGTAAAAAAGCATCCTTATTTTCAATATGACTCATGTGTCCGTCTGGAAATTCTACTATTTTAATATCTCTATTTTTTGTTTGAGCTATTAAGGAATCATAATCTAAAGCAGGGTCTCTTTTACTAATAATAATCATTTTTTTGAAGGATGAAGATTGAAGGATATATTCTCTATTCTTTCTGATTTTCATACCTTCTAACGCAGCAATGATTCCTTGAAGTGGTGTTTGTACTGCAGAACTAATTATTTCTTTTATTTCTTCGGCGAAAACAATACGGTTTTTAGGTCTGAATAAATTGTTAATTGCAATTCTAATGAAGGTTTTATGGTTTTGTTTTACGGCAACAATGGCTCTATCTCTATTTAGTTTTTTCGTATCACTATCGGCATACGCTGTTGAATTCATTAAACACAGACCTTTTAGGGTGTTTGGATTTTTTTCCGCGAAAGCGAGCGCCACATAACCACCCATAGAATGACCTATAACTATGGGGTTGTTTGTTTTTAAGTGATTAAGTACAGTTTCAACTGCTTCTGCCATAAGTTCCATGGTGTGTACATATCCTAAACATGGCGTTTTTCCGTGACCTAATAAATCAATACAAATAATTCTGTTTTTTTTTATTAATTCAGGAATAAAAGCATCCCACATAGAAGCGTTTTCTAAAAAGCCATGAAGCAGAACGATGGTGTTTCCGATACCAGTATCGGTATAAAAAACATTTATGCCTTTGAAGTTTAAAACCATTTTTAATTTATATTAGACAAAGATAAATTTGTAAAATGAATAAAACTAAACAAACCTTTGTATTTGGATTTGCTTTATTTGCAGGATTTTTTGGCGCTGGTAATTTAATTTTACCTCCTTTATTAGGGTTTAATTCTGGACCAGATTGGTGGATCGTAGCAGTTGGGTTTATTATTTCGGCAACAATACTTCCATTATTGGCCATTTTGGCACATGCCAGATTACAAGGTACTTTGTATGATTTCGGCAAAAAGGTGTCACCAGTTTTTAGTTTATTTTTTTGTTTTTCGTTATATGCTATTACTATTGCGTTACCGTGTCCGCGAACAGCGGCTGTAACACATGAAATGGCAATTGCACCATTTTTTGGAACAAGCCCAATCCTAACAAGTATTATATATTTTGTATTGGCTTTTATTTTTGTGATAAATAGAAATCAAGTTTTAAACATACTTGGGAAGTATTTAACACCAGTAATTGTTTTGATAGTTCTTGTTATTATAGCTAATGGTATTTTGTCTCCAGTAACTGAAATGAATCCTTCAAATTTTGAATTACCATTAATTAGTGGCTTGCTAGAAGGTTACCAAACCTATGATGCCATGGCTGGTATGATTATGGGTGGTGTCGTGTTAGTTTCAATTAATAATTTTAATAATATTATGTCTTTTAGCGAGAAAAAGAACATGATTGCTAAATCAGGATTTATAGCTATGTTTGGGTTGTTTATTATTTATGTTGGATTAATTGCTGTTGGTGCTTTTTGTAATAACCAGTTTGATGAAAATATTTCTAGAACAGAACTTCTTTCTGGTTTGGCAGTAAAAACTTTAGGAAAACTTGGCTATACCTTTTTGAGCGTGTTGGTAGCATTAGCATGTTTTACAACAGCTGTAGCTATTATAGTAAGTATAGCAGATTTTTTTAGAGCTTATTTTAAAGCTTTTAAAAACGCTTATTTAATTACTGCGTTAGTATGTTGTTTAGTTGGTATAGGTGTTGGGCAAATGGATGTAGCCTATATTATAGACATAGCACTTCCTGCTTTAATGTTTATCTACCCATTATGTATTGTACTTATTTTATTGAATGTGATACCCGAAAAGTTTGGCTCAGATCTAGCTTTTAGATGGGTTGTTTTAGTTGTTTTTGTTTTTAGTATTCCTGATTTTTTAGGGTTTATAATTGCTCCAGAAAATTTAGAAGGGATTAAAGAGATAGTTCCGCTTGCTAAACAAAATTTGGGCTGGGTGTTGCCGGGGTTACTTACTTTTCTTTTGGTTAATACTTTTCTAAAGTTTAAGGAAATAAAAACGAAAGTATAATAACTATGCTTTTACTTTTTTAATAGCCGTAAAGGCTTTATCAACATACTCATCTTCTACTAAAATGGTAAACTCGTTTGTGGTAGAAATAACTTCGTATAGCACGATGCCTTCCCAAGCCAAACGCTTAAAGAATTGATAATATAATCCGGCTATTTTAGAATTGTCCTGTGGCAGATTGACGCTAATCGCAGACAAACCATCTTGAATAGCAAGAAAGCTTTCGTTTTTTAAATTTTCTTCAATAAAGGTGCTTAAACTGCTGGAAATTATAATATTGCTTTCATGAATACCTCGCGTAAACGTGTAAAATAATTTAGATTCTTGATTAATACGTTCTAAAATTTTAGCGTGATTGTCAATAATAGTTTCAGAGTTTTTTATGGTAAAATCGGTGAGGTTAGATCGTACCGTAATGTCTCCCAAATTCTGCATAATTTTTTTCATTTTTACAGAATTTGCTAATGCTGGAGGCGGATTGTAACGTCTAAGGGCCATCATAATAGCACCTGGTTTCACCTCTTTTTTCAGCATTTTACTAATAGGTTCTGTAAGCTCAATAGCCAAAGCACTAAAATTTATAATGTTTCTAGAAAGCGCTTCTTCTAGGTATGGTTGTGTTATTAAAATATCTTCTACGCAGCTTGATACGGTCTTCATGTTAATTATTTAACAATTTGTGCAAAAATAAACATATTTTTTAATAAATATCTTTTTTAGGCTAAGGAGTTATAGTTTAGCACTCTAAATTCATGAAATGAATTTGTTTTAAAAGTTTTCTTAAATATGAAAAAGGAATCTAAAAAGATAAATTAAAATTAAAAGCATTAAGCCTAAGGGATGAAAGTATTAAAATTTGGAGGGACTTCGGTAGGATCGGTTGAAAACATATGTAATGTTAAAAACATAATTAACGATGGCGAAAAAAAGATTGTTGTATTGTCGGCTATGTCTGGAACAACAAATCAGTTAGTTGCCATATCAAATCATATTGCAGATAATAAACCTAATGATGCTATAGATAAGATCAATAAATTACATGAAACGTATTTTACTGTAATTGATAAGCTTTTAAGTAGTGCCACTTTAAATAAAGAAGTTAAGGAATACGTTTCGGGCATTTTTAATGTGCTAGTTGAAGGTACGTATAAGCCTTTTTCAATTGAGTTAGAAAATCAAATCGTAGCTCAAGGTGAGTTGCTTTCCACCTATATGTTTAACAGTTATTTAAAGCAAGAAGGCCTAAGTTCAACTCTATTGCCTGCTTTAGCTTTTATGCGTATTGACGTAGCAAAGGATCCAGATTTAAATTATATAAGAGAACATTTTAAAACAACTTTTAACAAAGCCGATGATTCTGAAATTTATATTACTCAAGGCTTTATTTGTTTAGATCATAAAGGCTCGATTTCGAACCTGCAACGTGGAGGAAGCGATTATACAGCTACTATTATTGGAGCTGCAATTCATGCTGAAGAGGTTCAAATTTGGACTGACATTGACGGGATGCATAATAACGACCCAAGATATGTTGAAAATACCAAGCCAATTTCAAACTTATCGTTTGATGAGGCGGCAGAATTGGCTTATTTCGGAGCGAAAATATTACACCCTCAAACAGTAACTCCTGTGAGAGCTGATAACATTCCTGTTAGATTAAAAAACACCATGAACCCCCAAGCTTTCGGGACATTAATAAATAACGATCATTCTGAAAGTGGTGTGAAAGCTATGGCTGCTAAAGATGGCATTACGGCTATTAAGATAAAATCTGATAGAATGTTACAGGCACATGGGTTTTTGAAAAAAGTATTTGAAATATTTGAAGTTAATGAAACGTCTATAGATATGATTACAACTTCAGAAGTTGCTGTGTCATTAACCATTGATGACGATAAAAACCTGAATAAAATTTTAGTCCAATTAGAAAAATTCGCAACAATTGAAGTGGATAAAAACCAAAGTATTATTTGCTTGGTTGGACATTCTGTAGTGAATCACCAAGAAACATATAAATTATTTCAAATATTACAAGATGTAAAAATTAGAATGATTTCCTATGGAGGAAGTAATAACAATATTTCGTTATTAGTAGATACCAAAAACAAAATTAATACGCTGCAAAAACTAAACGATTATTTATTTGAATTAGTCACTCTTTAAATTACAAACTTTTAGGTTTTTGCTAGCAAAAGGGTCGTTTTATTAAACGACCCTTTTTATTTTTTATGGATTCATTAGTTCCTCAATTTCGTCAAGTTCAATGGGAATATTTCTCATTAAATTAAAAGGTTCTCCAGATTGTTGAATAACAACATCATCTTCTAATCGAATACCAAAACCTTCAGCAGGAATATAAATGGCAGGTTCCACTGTAAACACCATATTGGCTTTCATGGGTTCGGTTAAAATGCCATAATCATGTGTGTCCAATCCCATATGGTGACTTGTTCCATGCATGAAATACTTTTTGTATGCAGGCCATTCTGGGTTTTCATTTTGAACATCGGCTTTATCTAATAGTTTTAAATCTAATAATTCAGAAGTCATAAGTTTGCCAACTTCCACATGATACTCAGCCCAATCGGTTCCTGGTATAAGCATTTTGGTAGCCTCATTTTTAGCCCGATTTACAGCGTTGTAAACGTCTTTTTGTCTTTGTGTAAATTTCCCAGATATGGGTATAGTTCGGGTCATATCACTGGAATAATTGGCATACTCTGCGCCAACATCCAATAAAATTAAATCCCCGGCTTTACATTGTTGGTTGTTTTCAATATAGTGTAAAACATTTGCATTATTTCCAGCCGCTACAATGGGTGTATACGCAAACTTTTTAGAACGATTTCTAATAAATTCATGAATAAATTCGGCTTCAATTTCATGTTCCCAAACATTGGGTTTTACAAAATTTAGAATTCTCCGGAATCCTTTTTCAGTAATATCACACGCCTGTTGAATTAAGTCTATTTCAATTTCACTTTTTACAGAACGCAACCTTTGCAAAATAGGATTGCTTTTAGCTACAGAATGCGCAGGGTATTTTTCTTTTAACCATTTTGTAAAGCGGTCTTCGCGTGTTTCGGTTTCGGTGTTAGACCTATAGTGTTCATTCGTGTTTATATAAACCGTGTCACATTGGGTCATAATTTCGAACATGATTTTTTCCATGTCTTGAAGCCAATACACGGTTT
>JBNMNO010000044.1:0-19326 GCA_051275695.1 Mariniflexile sp. | reverse complement strand
AATCTGGTATCATTCTCTTGTAGAGCATTAGAGGTTTTAGCGTTTTTAGTGTTTGCCGATTTAACAAAAACTGATGTGCTAGAACCTTCTTTTTCGAAAATACGCTGACCATTATTAAATTTTATAGTACCACCAGTTTCAGCAGTAACAAAGAAACCTTGAGCCACCGGAATGTAGCGACCGGGGATTTTTGTTGGGGTTCCTCCTGTACCAACATCAGGATCATTTGTTCCCTTGGAAGCAGCAGGTGTACCACCAATTAAAGAGTAGGTAGCATACCCACCCTGATATTCTTTTAAAATATGTGAACCACCACCCCAATGTTCCCAAAAATATAAAGTACCTGTTGTAGATCCTGCGCCGGCAATGGTAGCTCCATTATCTAAAATAAATTGATTGGCGTCCATTGCAGAAGGGTAAGGGTTACCAACTAAATATTCGTTTCCGGCACTAATGGTTAAGTTAACATCACCGTTATTAGGTTTGCCTAATAGTACGTAGTTTTGGTCTGTAAGAATAGAGCCAGTTCCAGGACCTTTCATGGTAAAACCTTCACCCACAAGCAAGGTTCCTGTACTTCTTACGTGCTGCCAAGAGGCATAATCGTCACTAAGTTTATTAGCAAATTTCCAAATCCAGTAATCCGCATTTTTTACAGGTGAAGACGTACCATTATAACCTGAAGTTAAAAACCCAACATTCGTAATTACATTTGGTAATTTATAACTATTGTTGTTGGTTGAATTATTTGAAACCCCAACCGGAGACGACCAGTAATTATAAGTAAACGTATCTGCAGTTCCTTGTTGGTCTTTTTCTAATTTCCCTGAACTTGTGGGGTCTAAATAACTATCGAATCCTTGAACGAGTTGAGATTCTCCTTCTAAATCAATTTTACCATCAAGTTTTAAATACCAACTCACATTGAGTTCGGTGTCGTTATTAATAGTAAATGTTATTGGATTAGAGCTTACATCTAATTGATTTACAATTAACCCTAAATGCTTTTGATCGGCATTGAAATCAATAGAATTATGCATTATTTTAACTATTGACCAATCGTAAGTAATAGCATCATTTCCGTTAACTCCATCTGTAGCATTATGAACCGCGGTTGGTAAGCTACCACATGCTTTGGTAACAAAAGGAAGTGGTGCAGACTGCACATCGATTATTTTTGTATTGTATACTTTAGTTCCAGTACCAATATCTACTGCAGCTGTTGATAAATCGTCTATAATATCATCTTTATAAACATCCATTCTAAAGTATCTTTTTAGTGAAGTCCAGTTTAATGGAATAATGGTTGTTGGGTTAATAAAATCTGTAATATCTCTTGGAATTACAGACCCTCTGGCATTTCCCGCATTATCTTCTATTTCTTGATATACCATTTTATGAAGCTCATCACTAGAAAGTGCTTTATCGAATACACGCACTTCATCTAGGTAGCCGTGGAAATAATTACTGTTTGTATCTGGTTTTCTACCAATAGTAAAATTAGATGTATCGGTATTTAAACCGCCTGAGGATGTCGCAGTGCTTGAAACTTCTAAACCATTAATAAACAACTTAAAAATGCCATCTAAGCAGTTACAGCTAAATGTAGCCGCAACATGGACCCATTGATTTGTGGTTAGAGGAGATCCATTAGTAATGGTATAGCCATCTGCATAGGCTGTAATACTTTTATCAGCATTAAGTTGCAAGTAAAATTCATTTTGACCGGTAATTATTTGAATTCCTGTTGAAGAAGGATCCATTTTAATCCAAGCCATTATTGTTGATTCGTTCCATCCATTAATGACTGAAGCTTCATCTGCATAATCATTTCGGCCATCGAAATATAGATGTAGTTTTCTGTCTAAATCTCTAGGAGAACCAAAAGCGGCATCATCTGTATCAAATAAATCGACAATACCATCGCCTTCAGCATCTATTGTATCGTCAATAAGGCCATCATCATTGCCATCTAGACTCGCATAAAGTGTATGGGAAATATCAAAAGTTGAACCATCCGATGTAATATCTATATAATCTGGTAGGCCATCACTATCAGTATCTTTAACAAAGTAAGTATTGCCCAAACCTTGATTTATATTTCCAAAAGCTGTCGCAAATGTAACCCCGCTAAAATAATCGTACAGGTCTAAAATACCATCCGGGTAGTATTCTAAAATACCATCCGAATCAATATCCGTTTCTCTTACACCATCGGTATCTGCACCATCTCCAACGCCATCACCAGTAATATCGCCATCACCATTTTGGTAATTTGCATCTGCTGAATTTCCTGCTCCAGACTCGTCCACATCAAAAACAGTATCGTTATCGCTATCTAAATCTAAATAATTGGGAGTTCCATCACCATCAGAGTCTAAAGCGACATGACCTTCCATTAAATCATGCATACCATTGGCATTCGCATCAACCCAAGTTCCACATCCTGTTAAGGTAGCAGTACCTTCACTATAATCTCCCAAACCAGCTTCAACAACATCAGGAATACCATCGTTATCACAATCTAAATCAAAAACATCGGCAACACCATCATTATCGGTGTCACAAAGTGTTTGAGAAATTACGATATCATCGATAGCTAAATCATTTCCTTGTCCACCAACTTCATTATTAATAAAGTATACATAAAACTCGTTAACACTAAAGGTTACATTCGCCGTAAATTGATGCCAGCTGCCAGCGGCATCTCCATTAATCGATGGCGGTATATCTCCGGTAGTTATGGATGCCAGCACATTGTTATTTATATCTCTAAATTCTACCAAAATATCGGGTCTTAATCTAGTACCGATTCCTGGGGCCGTTGTTGTATCTAAGTTTAATACCCAAAAACTGTATGTAATGGGGACATTGGGTAAAGCCCCAATTATTGTGGCGGTATAAAATATACCAGGGTCGTAGGAAGCATTAAACATAGCCATTCTACCATTAGTATCTCCTGGTGTATGGTCTTCTCCGGTATACCAATATTGATCGGCCCAACTAGCTACCTCATTTATCGGAGTTTGGTCTGTTCCATCACCATTACCAGCTTTATAATAGACTACGTATTCGCCGTCACTTAAATCATCATTGTCTAATGATGGGCACTCTGTAGAGGATGTACCGTTAGTACCATCTTCATAACAATAAGATGTTATAGCATCGTATGCTGTGTTTATGGTGGTTCTGTTTCCCTCACCAAAGGTTTCATTTAAGAATTTATAATTTTTAGATGTGGAAAAAGATGAATTTTGACAGGCAACTTCCTCTTCCGAATCTGGAATACCATCATTATCATCATCTATATCAATATTATCTAAAACGCCATCGCCATCACTGTCAAAAAAACTTTGTTCTGCCCGGGCATCTATATCAAATTGATATGAGCCCTCATCAGAATCATTATTTGTAACCGTAACGGTGCTTGTTTTGGTTCCAAGTGTAAGAGAATTAAATTGTATTGTAAATGTAGTAGTTCCAGTAGTTGGAAGGACAGGAGAGGCATAAAACGGAGCAATAATAGAAAAGTCTGTGGTGTTAGACGACGTAATGCTCGCCAAAGTTAGGTTAACACCACCTTGATTAAATATGGTATATGTTCTAGTAATTAATGTATTTAAATTAACAGTACCAAAAGCTGTAAAATCTGAATTTGAAGGTGTTATATCTCCATTGGCTATAGTTATAATATTCCCTTTAATCTCGATTTCGGGAGCTGAAACTTTTAGAAGGACATCATCAAAATAGTTGTATTCATTATCATCATTTGCCGTACCAGTAAATCTAAACTGTGAAGTAGCAACAAGCCCGCTGCTAACAGTAGCGTAAAAGTTGTATTTAGAATTATTTGAGGCAAAATCTGTTCCTAATACATATGTTTTTAAAGTTGTCCAGGAAGATCCATTGTAGTACTGCAAAGAGAACCCTTCGCCTGTATCGAGATTAGCACCAATAAAGCCGAATGAAAAATCTACTGAAGAATAGGCTGAAAGATCTACAACAGGAGAAGATGTTAAATTTCGCCCTGTATCGTCATCTTTTGAGTAGACAGATTGATTTCCATTACAAGCATAGATAACGTTTGTGTTTAGTCCAGAATCTGATCCACCATCTGTCCAACCTTGAAGACCAGTTTCAAAATCGTATGTTGCAATAGTTTGGGCTTGCATTTCAAAAGAAATGAGAACACCAAGTACTAGTACAATCAAACCGTAATGGAGAGATTTTGTTTTCATAAGTAAGTTTCTTTAGTTTGGGACTAAATAGTTATATTTCAATAACTTAAATATATTTTTTATGTTATAAAATCAATGTGCTATTATTAATTTTTTTATTTCTGTTTCTTTATTATTTTCATTATTAATTTTCACAAAATACAAACCATTTGCAAAATCTGAGGTATTTAAAATATGGTTATTTAGTATATTATTAATTTGTTCAACCATTCTTCCATGTAAATCAAAAATTTTAAGGTTTACGAAGGATTCCTTTACAGCGTTAAAATTAAACTTAACATCATTCGAAGCTGGATTTGGAATTAACGAAAACTCACTTTGCGTAACATTATTTTTACTTAATGTTGTACCTGTATATTGAATTTTCATAACAACCCCTTTATTAGTAAGAGGGACACTTGTGGTTCCTGTTGGGCTTCCGGTAGTTTGCCCACTTATATCAGTAATGGCATAAATAGTAACACCGTCTGGATCTAAAGCGATATCTCTATACCGATCATTAGATGAATGAAAGATTTCAAAAGTACCTTCTTCTAAAGCGTCGCCTGCAACATTTAATTTTGCTCTATAAATGGTTCCATGTTTTAATGTTGGAATTAAGAGCGAGGTTCCCCAATTTGGGATTTTCCCAGCTTCATAAATATCAATGCTAGACGGGGCCGGCGTAGGCCAAGTTAAATAAGCATCAGAGCCTGTTGTGGTAATAGTGCTATTATAGGTTCCAATTGGAGGCTCAAAATCCGGCATTGTTAAAACGGATGTTGATTCAGCAATTGTAGGCCCGGGAGGATTATTGAAATCATATGATCCACAATCGCCCGGATAAGCAGACCAGTTAAAATAAGCATAGGCTGAATCATCAGCATAACCTGCAATTAATGGCCAACCATAATTTTTGCCTGAAGTAATTATATTTAACTCATCATCAGTTCTATCGCCATGTTCAGAAGCATATAGTTTGCCATTAGAACCAAAAACAATACCCTGAGCATTTCTGTGCCCGTAAGTGTAAACATGTGATTTGACTCCATTTAATATTGGATTATCAGTAGGTATGGTTCCGTCTAAATTTAAACGTAAAATTTTTCCTTTATAGTCTGAATAATCAGAATCGTTTGTTGGTAAATATTGAGCTCTAATTTCGTTACAAGCTCTTGAACCCCTGTTTGCTCCATGTTCTCCTATAGTAAAATATAATTTTAAGTCTGGTCCGATGGTGATTTTCCCAGAGTTATGGTCTTCACCAGCTTCTATGCCATCAATGATGATGGTTTTACTTCCACTATCTAAATTTCCTGCACCCGCATTGTAGGTGTAACGTGCAATTCTTATATTACTATCTATTCCAGTACCAGGATCCCTATCATAAGTATATACCAAATACACGTAGTTATTTGTTGATGTATTTGGGTCTGTATATAAATCTGGGTGGATGGCCATACCCATTAAACCATCTTGATTAACAGATTGATATACTACTCCTGTGAGATCTAACATCGTAGTTTTTGAAATAGGAATAGAGCCATTTGGGTCTATTTTAACTACTTTTTTGCCAACACGTTCAGTAATCCACAAATAACCATCTGGTCCATAAAGAAGGGTATTCGGCGCATTTAACTCATTATTTGAAGTAATATTTATGACATCCCAATCTACTCCACTAGTAATAGGCGTTTGGGAATACATTACTAAACATAGTAGTAAAGTTAATGTAATAAGTAGACTTATTTTCATGTCTAACAAATTTGGGTGCAAATTGATATGAAACCAGTTATTTGTATAAAGGTAAACAAATAATTGATATAATACGATAAAGAGCATAAAATATCGATGAAATACATTATTATTAATAATTACTGATACATTATTAGGAATTTTTGATATTTAAGTTTAGCTAAATATATACGATTTGAAAACTAGTTTATTATGAATTTTTTAGATAAAACTTCGTTTTTATTATGTTATATCACAATATAAGGCTCTCTTTCTATCTGTTATTGATATAAAAAAAAGACTAATAAAAATAATAGTCTTTTTTAGGTGGCTAAAGGGAGGGCATTGTTTCTTGAGTTGTGGAATATCAATAATTTCAAGATTTATAGCTATCTCAAACCATGCTTCAAGACTTGTCATATAAAATAGAATGCTTGCAAAATTTACCCTCAAAAAACAAACGGGAGTACATGTGTATTATAATTACACTTCAAGATGAATTATTTATAAAAGATAATACTACAAACAGAGAAGTGGTTGAACAATAAGCGTCCTAGTTAATATCTTTTGAACATCCACATTATCTTTTTGAGGGATTAAATAAGTTTCCAATTGTTCATTCGCCGTAATTTGTTCAGAGCGCTCAATAAAACCATAGCCTAAATACATATTGTTTTTTATAAGTACAAACCCTTCTTCTTCAGAATGTCTTCC
The DNA here is from genome assembly GCA_051275695.1 of Mariniflexile sp. Classification (GTDB taxonomy): domain Bacteria; phylum Bacteroidota; class Bacteroidia; order Flavobacteriales; family Flavobacteriaceae; genus Mariniflexile. Next base: position 12,661 of record JBNMNO010000044.1, on the reverse strand, counting down.
TTTTTCTTTAATAACAACATCTTTAGAGTTTGCAATAGTGTGTTTTACAGCATTTTGAACACGAGTGTTGTAGGCTTTTCCCGATTCATTTTCAATACAAATACCATGGCATGTTTTAATTAGGTAATGTGAGCATTGGGAGACACCTTCTTGTAAATGACAGTATTTTGGGCATAATTCAAATTGTGTACAAAGGCGTTCTAGAAATTGCCGACAATCTGTAATATTATAAAAAGTAAGTAAGGGGTTGGGTGTTGCTTTTAAGGTGTTGTATGCTAAATGGACAATACCATTTCTATCTTCAAAACTAAAAATAGCATAGGCTTTCGGTTTTCGTTTAGCCACTTGATTGTATTCTGGAAAGTAGTGTTTTATGGCTGCATCTTCCATAAGAAGTGCGATAAGTTCACTGCCGGATAACTCAAAATCGATATCGACGGTTTCTCGGCATAAGTTAAGCTCCTTTTCAGCTTTGTTATAAAAATGACCTAAAACCCGTTTCTTTAAATCTTTTGCTTTTCCAACATAAATAACTTTTCCTTTTTTATTCTTAAAATAGTAAATACCCGGGTCATTAGGGATGTCGTTAAATACGGCACTTGGTAAATGGGGAGGTAATGTGGATTCTTTTGAAGATTTTTTAAGAAAATCGTTGAATACGGTTTCAGACTCTTTCGTGTTTATTAATTTTTCAAAAAGGATTACGGTAGCTTCCGCATCTCCACGTGCTCTGTGGCGGCCATTGATGTCGATATCTAGCGCATTACAAATTTTTCCTAAGCTATACGATTTGTGCCCAGGAATTAATTTGCGGGAGAGTCGTACTGTGCAAAGTTTTTTTCTTCTAAAATCAATACCAATGTCTTTGAACTCATTACGTATCACGTTGTAATCGAAATTTACACTATGAGCCACAAAAATAGTTCCCTCTGTAATGGATAAAATATCTTTTGCTATTTCAGAAAAGGTTGGTGCATTGGCTACCATGCCATTATCTATACCTGTTAAAGCCGTAATATAATCGGGTATATAAATTTTAGGGTTTACTAAGGATGTAAACTCGTCAATAATTTGTGTGCCATCATATTTAAAAATAGCTATTTCAGTAATTTTATTTCCTGGACCCGTAGTCTCTACATCTATGATTGTGTACATTATTGCAGTTTTTCTAAAGCTTTCAATTCAACCCCTAAATCGTTAAACATATGGATGATACTGCTTAATTTAAGCTCATATTCGTTGTATTCTTGCGTATTGATGCTACACGTAAACTCCCATAATTCAAGCACTTCGTTTATGGGTACACTATAGTCGTGATACATTTTATTATCGGATATTAAGAGTAGCGAATTATTAAAGGCGATGTTATTTAATACACGTTTATAAACCATACCATCGTTAAGGGTAACAAGCACATAGGTTTTTCCGCTTTTTATATCATTTCTATCTTCAACAAAACGCCCTACCACATACGAACCACTTTTCATGGGTAACATAGAATCGCCTTTTATGGGGAATGCTCTATGTTTTCCAGTTGGTAAAAAAGGAAGTTTAATTTTTTGTAAATGTTCAATATATTCCGGATCATCATAACCTGCTAAATATCCAGCCGAAGCTTTAACAGGAACTACTTCTATAAGATTTTCATTATCTGAATCTACTGTTATAGGAAACAATACCCGTTGGTTGCCTATTTCAATAAAAGACGAATTGGTAGCTTTTGTTAAGTCGTTTCGCAACAAAATATCAATGGGCAATTTAAAATAATCTGAAATTAATACAAGCATCTCAATAGTAGGCGCAGAGCGTCCTTCTTCATAAGAACTAATGCGTGAACGGGTTACCTGTAAGTCATCGGCCAGGGTTTCTTGTGTTAGCCCTTTGAGATGTCTTAAATGCCGAATGTTTTTTGATATCATTGTCATAATGCTACAAATATAAGCAATAATTGCTACAAATAGTAACTAATTTTGTAGCATGAATAAAAATATATTGCATCTGGACTTAGATACCTTCTTTGTGTCTTGCGAACGATTGATTGACAGTAGGTTGCAAAAAAGACCTTTGCTTGTTGGAGGCACAGGCGATAGGGGTGTTGTTGCGGCATGTAGCTACGAAACACGTCGTTTTGGAGTGCATTCGGGTATGCCTATGCGCTTAGCAAAACGCTTGTGTCCGGAGGCTGTGGTTATTCGTGGAAACTCCTCTATTTATACCAAATACTCGCATCAGGTGACTGAAATTATCAAAGAAAAAGTGCCCATTTTTGAAAAGGCGAGTGTAGATGAATTTTATGCCGATTTAACGGGTATGGATACCTTTTTTGGAAGTTATAAATACGCATCAGAGTTACGGTCGATGATTATTAAAGAAACAGGCTTACCTATTTCGTTTGGCTTATCATCCAACAAAATTGTTTCGAAAGTAGCTACTGGCGAAGCAAAGCCCAATAACCAATTGCGTATCGATCCGGGTTTTGAAAAACCATTTTTAGCACCTTTATCCATTCGGAAAATACCATCGGTAGGCGATAAAACCTATCAAATTTTACGAAATTTAGGCATTGATAAAGTGCATGTGGTACAACAAATGCCCGTTGAAATGATGACGAGTGTATTAGGTGTTAACGGTACAACTATTTGGAAACGAGCTAATGGTTTGGATAATCCGCCACTTATTCCGTTTCATGAGCGAAAATCCATTTCTACAGAGCGCACATTTAATAAAGACACCACCGATGTTGCGAAATTGCGCACCACCATTTTTGCGATGGCTGAAAATTTAGCCTTTCAATTGCGTAGAGGCGATAAACTGGCTTCTTGTATTAGTGTGAAAATTCGATATTCAGATTTTAACACCTACTCAAAACAGCTTAAAATTCCGTACACCAGCGCCGATCATGTGATTATTCCTAAAATACTGGAGTTGTTCGATAATCTGTATCAACGTCGTTTGTTAATTCGATTGGTGGGCGTTAAGTTCAGTGATTTAGTGACTGGAAACTATCAGATTAATTTATTTGATGATACCGAAGCGATGTTGAACCTTTACCATGCGATGGATACGATTCGGAATCGGTATGGGGAATTAAGCATTCAAAAAGCATCGTCTATAGGAGCGAAAACCATTGGGCGTTTTCAAAATCCCTTTAATGGCGAACCACCTGTTTTATTAGCACATAGAAAATACTAATGTATCTCAATTGCAACAGCTATTTTTCCTTGCGTTTTGGAACATTTTCAGAAGTAGACCTCTTGGAATTGGCCCAAAAAAGCAACATAAACACCCTTGCACTCACTGATATTAATAACACCTCTGCGTGTTTAAATTTTATACGTAAAGCCAAGGAATTTTGTATAAAACCCATTATTGGAATTGATTTCAGAAATGGTGCAGCGCAACAATTTGTGGGTTTAGCAAAAAATAACAACGGGTTTCAGGAGTTGAATGTGTTTTTGTCTGAGCATGCGCATCATAAAAAAAGCATTCCTAATACCGCGCCCATTTTTAAAGATGTGATTGTTATTTATCCCTTTGAAAAGGTATTGCAAAACGAAAAAAAACAGTTTACGGACTATGAGTTTATTGGTGTTTCTGTTGAGGAATTAAAGAAACTACCTTTTTCAATATATAAATCGTATACCGATAAGTTAGTGATTCAGCAGCAAGTCACCATTCGGAACAAAAGAGACTTTAATGCGCATCGCCTATTAAGAGCCATTGATAAGAATACCTTATTAAGTAAGCTTCAAACATCTGAAGAGTGTAAAATAACAGATATGATGCTATCGCTCGAAGATTTAAAAACAGCCTACAGTCAGTATCCGCACATCATTACCAATACCGAAAACATTTTGAATGCCTGTTCTATCCATTTTAGTTTTGGAAAGGACAGGGTATCACAAAATCAAAGAACGTATTTAGAGTCGCCAGAAGCCGATTATGAGTTGTTAGAAAAACTGTGTGAAGATCATTTACATAAAAGATATTCCAACCTCAATGCTAAAGTAAAAGCCCGATTGCAAACGGAGTTAACAACCATAAAGGCCATGGATTTTGTGTCTTACTTTTTAATTAATTATGACATCATTTCTTATTCAAAACGGATGGGCTATATTCATGTGGGGCGGGGCAGTGGTGCTAATAGTATAGTAGCGTATATTATTGGTATTACAGATGTTGACCCCATTGAGTTAGACTTATACTTTGAGCGTTTTATCAATCCCTTTCGAGCCTCACCACCAGATTTTGACATCGATTTTTCTTGGAAGGATCGAGAAGATATCACACAATACATCTTTAATCGATTTAAACATGTGGCCTTATTAGCAACCTATAACACCTTTAAATACCGAGGTGTTGTCAGGGAGTTGGGTAAGGTGTTTGGATTACCAAAAGAAGAAATAGATATCTTGAGCAATGGCAATTATGAAGCAGAAAGTTTAGACGACATGTCGGCCTTGGTTTTAAAGTACGGGCAACTTATAAGAGGTTTTCCAAATCATTTAAGTGTACATTCTTGTGGCGTGTTGATTTTAGAAAACCCCATCCATTACTATTCAGCAACCAATTTACCACCAAAAGGGTTTCCAACCATTCAATTTGATATGATTATAGCCGAAGATGTGGGTGTGTTTAAGTTTGATATTTTAGGACAACGCGGGTTAGCAAAAATAAAAGAAGCCATTGAAATTATACACTACAACAGACCCGAATTACCACCCATAGATATTACCCAAGTTGAGAAATTTAAAAAGGATCCCAAAATTAATGACCTATTAAAAAGGGGCAAAGCTATTGGAGCCTATTATGTAGAATCTCCTGCCATGCGTGGATTGATGCAAAAGCTGCAAACACAAGATTATTTAGGATTGGTTGCCGCCAGCTCTATTATTAGACCAGGTGTTGCTGGTTCTGGGATGAAAAAGGAGTTTATAATCAGGCAACGGTATCCTGAAAAGCGCAAAGAAGCCAACCCGATATTGTTAAAAATTATGCCCGATACTTATGGTATTATGGTGTATCAAGAAGATGTGCTTAAAGTAGCGAATCAATTTGCAGGATTGACTTTGGGGGAAGCCGACGTATTGCGAAGAGGGATGAGTGGTAAGTTTAGGTCAAGAGCGGAGTTTGTGGAAGTTGAAGAAAAATTCATTAAAAACTGCAAGGATAAAGGCTATGCAGACGATTTAACTTTTGAAGTGTGGAATCAAATAAAAAGTTTTGCAGGCTATGCTTTTGCAAAAGGACATTCGGCATCGTATGCTGTAGAAAGCTACCAAAGTTTATATCTTAAATGCTATTTTCCTTTAGAGTTTATGGTGGCCGTTTTAAATAATGGTGGCGGCTTTTATAGTGCGGAACATTATATACATGAAGTAAAAATGTGTGGTGGGATCGTGCACCCACCCTGTATTAATACTAGCGACCACCCCAACATTATAAAAGGGAAAGACATCTATTTAGGATTGGGCTATTTGAAAAGTTTGGAAGCATTAACCATTAAACGATTGTTAACCGAACGCCAATTTAATGGAGCCTATAAATCTTTAGATGATTTTATTGACCGTGTAAGCATTAGCATTGAGCAAATAACCATATTGATTAGAATTGATGCATTCAGATTTACCAAACGGTCAAAAACCGAGTTATTGTGGGAATCCATTTTTAAATTGAATGTGAGTAAGCAGGGTACAACACAAGCGCGATTATTTAAAACCAATCATCGAAAATTTAATTTACCAACACTAAATACTACTTTTATTGAAGAAGCGTATGACCAAACCGAACTTCTTGGGTTTCCACTGTGTAATTACTTCGATTTAATGGATGATGCATGTCAACAAAGCATAAAAGCAAGTCAGTTAAAGACATACATCAATCAAAATGTGCTACTTTATGGGGTGCTCGTAAATACGAGGTTTCATAAGGCTTCAAACGGGAAATTATTAAGATTTTGCACCTTTGTGGATAGGGAAGGGCATTATTTTGATACGGTTCATTTTACAAAGGTGGTTGATAAATTTCCAATCCATGGAATAGGGGTATATGCCTGTTACGGCAAAGTAACCGAGGAATTTGATTTTTGTAGTTTAGATATTATTTGGTCAAAAAAAATGGCATTAAAACCAGATCCACGAAGTCAATAGTATTAAAGTAAGTACACTATTTTTTAACTTTATAAAAAAAATACGTTTCATGTGTTTTCAATGTCTCGCACTCTATTTTATAGACGGTTTAAGTTTGTCTTTTATTAAATTTTATAATAATCAGAAAGAACAAAAGAAAGGATTAAGGTTGATTTATACGGAGAAGACTAAATTTCGGAAACACCCTTGATTTTCTCTTTTTTTTTGCTTTTATTTTATTCAGTTCTGTGAGACTTAGATATCATTTTCAAGTGGTTCTGAGCAAAGTAGAATGTCCTTTCATAAAACAATTCTTATGAATAAGAATACAGAATTTTTTAGACTTCGACAAACATGCGTAATCCTCTCTCTTTTATTCCTAAAATCACGTTTAGTTCTGTTAGACCTAGATCTCGTTTTCAAGTTGTTGTGAGCAAACTAGTCTGTTCTTTCATAAATCACTTCTTATGAATAAATATAAAGAAACTTTTGGAATTGACATAAACAAAGATGTATTTACAACTTTTTAGATTACTAGACAACTATATCAAAAAGCGAACTGCAACCCAGAATAAACTTCACTTAGAAGTAGTTCTTGATATTCCTTCAAAATTTGTATATTGTTCATTAAAACGCGATTTAAAACATCTAAACCTTGAGGTAACCGCATTAGAAGAACGCTTGATAGAACTTGTGAAACAGGAACAATAACAGCTATTGACTTTACTTAAAAGCATTCCAGAAATGAGAGTCAAAACAGCTTTATTTTTGATTATTCTTTCAACTAGATCTAATTGCAGTTGCTAATAAAATGCTAAAACAAGCTTTTGCAATCGCTAAATCAGGAATACCATACGATGAACCTCAGTTGCTCTTAACTAAGCACATAGTATAATCAATCAAAACTATTGATTGGCAGTTCAATTTATTGACGTTAAAAAAATATAAGTATTTAAACCCATATAGAATAAAGCGGGCAAAGAAATCCAAATGTTGTCTTTTAATCTTATCCTAACAATTAAGCCAATTAACATAAGTAAAGCAAGTCCTAAAGATGAGATTATTAAAATTGGTTTAAATTGTAAACCTATAATTAAACCTGTAGCGCCAATAATCTGAAAGACTATTGCTGTTAGGCCAAATTTTTCTAATCCAAAACGTTTGAATTCTTTTTTCATATACGGTGAGGTAAAATAAGCCACGCTATAAGCAAAAAAAGAAAGACTTGATATTAAAACACCTATTTTTTCTATGCCCATGTTTGAATTATTGTATTGATAATAATGCTATACTAGCACATAAGAATAAAAGAATTAAAGAGGGTAAATGTTTAATAAAAGGATTCCTTATTTTAAAATGAAAATATTGAGCACCTATCATTAATAACCCCATAAGAAGAGATGAAATAAGCACTAATGATGAATACCAAATACCCACAACGAGCAATGTAGCCAAAGAGATTTTAGTTGCACCTATAAAATTTCGTGTTATATCACTTAATCCGAATTGATTAAATTCTTTAACGACATTATCAAATCTGATAACCCAAACATAAGCAACAGATATTGCAACAGTCATTTGGGCTAATATTAAGAAATTTTCCATTTTTACTTTTTTCTTGTGGGTAGAATTATGAAGGCAAAAGCGACACCAAAAATAAGGGTTATTAACCCTGCAAAATAGGGTATTAGATCAGTCATTTTTTGTATTCTTTATTAGTTTCATATATATTCCAAATGCTAAAATAGAGGGAACCCATATGCCTATAAAGGTCGCGTCTGCTTTTTCTCCACTAAAATAAAGTATTTCGGAATATATTAATGATAAAATAGCAGCAACAATTAGAAGTTTGTCAGAGATTGTGAATTTTTTAAACATACTTTTTTGTTTTTTTTATTTAGTAAAAGTATTACTTTTTATATAATTTTTTTAGCTATGCTATCTAAATATTTTAGATAGTTATTTTGCACCTTAATATTTGGTTCGTTTTCAAATTGCAGCTAATGTTATCGGCTAGAATCTGTCTTGATGCCAACGTGTATAAGTAGGTGCGTGGGTTAGTATGAAACTTTACAAGTACATATAAAGTTAGAAACTAGAAGGATTATTAGAGTAAGTGAGAACAAGCAATAATTATAGCCATTGTTGTGCATTTTGGTTCTTTTTGTTTTCATGGTTTAAAGCAAAATTTACGGGCACTGTCCAGTAATGTTTTATTAATCTTCATTTCCTCTGGTGTTTTTACCTGCCACGCTATATCAGGGAAATAGTTGGTTTGTGCTCCTGTCATAGAAAAACATATACTGAATAAAAATATCAGGATTTTATTTTTCATAATTTTTTATTATTTGTCGAAATGTTAAATCGTATGACTCACAAAAGACTGGTGCAATAAAATTTGCGGGTTTGAAACCGTGATTTTTCAATGTTTAAATTTAATATTTTTTTGTTTTAGAAACGTTCTGTTTATTGAATTAAGCAATTTTTTTATAGATTGTTGTGCTTAGTATTTATTATTACAATAACTGACGATATTCTTAATTGTAATTGAATCAATATTTTTAATTTCAATAAATTGATTATTACTTTTTACTAACCAAGTTCTATATTCCCATGTTTTGCCCTTGCAATTAAATTTTCCCAGTTTAAGGTCCATTACTCTTGTATTGGATTTATCATTGTCTAGTGTAAGTCCTGATTTTGTCTGAAACTTGGTATGCCAAAGATCATCGGTTAGTAATGTTTCAGTGTATAAAACTCTTGTTTTTTGTGATTTCTAATTTGTAACCAAATGTTGGATTAGATTTGAATAGTGGATTTGCCTCTTTTACTCCGTAAACAATTGTAAAAGGACCAGAAAAATAATTTGGTAAAATGATAGTTTTCACTCTTGAATTATAAAAACTAATAATTGTAAATAATAGTAATAATACAAATCCAATCCCGTTAATAATCCAATAATTTTTGAATACTTTTTGAAGTACGAAGTCAATTAATAATCCTAAAAAATCCTACGATAAACGATAATATCAATGCTATAAAACCGTATTCATAGATTTCTCCTTTTAAATATGACGTCCAATATATATAGTTATCAATAATAATTAATAATATAGAAGCTATATTTAATATAGTAGGCTTATATTTCAATTTGACATGTTCGTTAAGTCAACCATTTTACAATATAAAAACCAGAAAAACTAACTAAAGCAGAAAGAATTGAACCCCAAATAATATCAATAAAAACGATTTTTAGAGGCCATCCCTTTAGGGTAGCTAAATTGGTTAAATCGTAAGTAGCATAGGTAAAGAAACCAAATAAAGCACCCATAAAAATGGCATTATAAACAGAGTCTTTATTTACCGATGGGTAAATGGCGAAAATTGAAATCCCTATTACATAAATAAAGTAAAAGATGAATGCTGCAGTCCAATTAACATTATCCGACAAAAAGCCACCTAAGTATTTTTGATAGATACTTTTAGCGATAACACCTAACCACAACATATCTATAATTAAAAATACCAAAAAAGTGAGCAAGTAACTAAAAATTATACTTTTTATATTCATCTTGATTCCTTATTTTAATTTTAGGATTTCTTCTGTTCGACCATAATGAGTTTAGAAACATCGTAACCCCGTTTTTGTATTTTATTGAGTAATTCATTATAAAGTTTTTTTTCCATTTGTGGCTTACGATTCAAAACCCAAAGATACTTATCCGAACTGCTTCCAATAATTGCCCATTGATAATCTTTATCCAATTCCATAACATAATAATCACCATAAAAAAACAAAAAAAACGACACTTTTAATTTTGCAGGGTCGTTAATGAGGTCGGGGATTTTTGCTTTCCCAACAGCTTGCGAAAATTTACCGTTTAAACTATTTTTATAGCCGCTGTTTACCACTTTAATTTTACCATCATCGCGCATGGAATACTTTGCCGTAACTCCAACTAGTCCACGTTCAAAACTATGATTGTAACGTGCAATTTCATACCAAGTACCCAAATATTTTTGGACATCCAATTCTTTAACTACTGTATTATCAATCATGGTTTCCTCAGTTTTACAACTAAAGAAAGAATTAGTGAAAATTATAAAAGTAATTACCCTTAAAAAAATATTTAGACTTTTCAGCATTCCATTATTTTAAAAATTATTTATTTTAAAAGTAAAATTTATGTGTTTATATACATTAGAAAGTTAACACTATTTCGCCATATAAGTTCTTTTAATTGAGCGCTATTTAGGTTGGCCTGTAACCGTTTGAATATGGGGGTGTTTGGAATTTTAAAATTCCTAGCAATCAAACAACTGTACGTTATATTAAATGTACTCTTTCTCAAATTTAGTACTATCTGCCAAATGCACTATATTGTTGGTTAGGCGACCTTATCAATAATTTCAGAGTTTAATCAGTTGTTAAATCTGTCCTTTTAAAGTTAGGGGAATACCATTACTCGAATAAGACTATAGTTTAAAATAAAAAAAACGCTGAAGGAATTTTAATTACCATGGCAGATTAAGTTGCTTTACTTCATTTAGATAAAATTCCTCCAACTTTTCAACAAGTTCCCTTGAAATTGGGTTGTTAATGCTTTCCACATTATTTGTTAACTGCGCTATATTTACATTGCCAGGTATAACTGTAGAGACCGCATCATGTGCCAAACAAAACGAAATTGCTTTTTGTGCAAGATTATCTTTTGCTTGAATAATTTCCTTTACTTTATTTACCAGACGCGCTCTGGTTTGAATATCCTGTCTGGACCAGCGGCTTCTGATGTCATGAAAAGTACTTTCAGCAGTGTACTTTCCTGACAACCAACCTGAATCTAGAGGGATTTTAACGATGATGCCAACCTCTTTTTCTATTGCCAAATCAAATGCTCGTGAAGAATCCTGATGTAGAATATTGAAAAATGCTTCAATCACTTTGGCATCGGTAGTATTCATAAGCAGCTTCATATCTTCGTAAGTATCTAAAGAGGCTCCATATGCTTTTATTTTGCCTTCTTCCATTAAGCGTTCAAGGATCGCGTAATGGTCGTTTTTATTTCCATCCAGATACTCGACAGGCGGATTATGGAAAATGAGCGAATCAACATAATCAACTTGTAATCTTTTAAGGCTGCCCTCTAAAGATTCCCGAATATAATCTGAATTAAAATTAGTGATACCCGAATCAGTATGTCCGAATTTAGTATTAATTACAATTTCACTTCTATCAACACCTTTCAGCGCTTTTCCAAGCCTGTCTTCGCCCGTGCCATATCCATAATTTGGTGCTGTATCAAAAAAATTGATGCCGTATTCCAACGCTTTTTCAACGAGTTCCACAGCGTCCTTTTCTGACAGACTCTGCCATCCGGAATTATTTCCCAACTGCCATGCGCCAAGGCCAATTTCAGAAACCAGGGCAGAATCTTTGATGTATCTATTATATTTCATATTTTAATTAATCATTGTTTTATTAAAGGTAGTAAATTATTATTCTGTTAAAGATAAATCATTTAAAAGGCCGTTAAATCAAATGTTAGCTCCTGCTTTGACTTTTATTTAAAGGTTTCTCCAAACCAAGCGTTGAGTTCCGATTTTACTGGGGCCATACTTACTCGTGAATTGACCTTTTTAACAATTTCTGCCTTGATAGTATTTAGCAATTCCATGCCATCTTTTAAAATTTCAAGTATTATGGAATTACCTTCTACAAATCCAATGGCTGCATCCATTGCTGTAGGGCATTCTCCAAACAATGTGACTTTTTCAATTGTTGAGTTTGGAAAACCAGCAACCGTTAAATGATTTTTTAGTTCAACGGGGTCGTGCATAGCGTAAGGTCTTGCATAAAATCAATTTTAACCTGCAGCCATATTTCAGGGCAAGACATTTAAAATGCTTGGGCTTAATATTGAAACACGGTCTTTATTTCCTTTTGCATTCTTGATCTTCACAACCATTCTTTTACTATCTATATCAGTAACATTTAGGTTCAATAACTCTCCTCTTCGAAGTCCAGACGAATAAAGTAGACCTACAATACACTTGTGTTTAATGTTATTCGTGTTATTAATTATTTTAGTGTTCTTTATTTGATTAGTTCTAACCATTATGATAATGAAGACATAGAAAACATAGACGCTTGGTTAGAGTCTAATAGACGCATTAATAGAATCTCATATATGAAGATGTGCAACGTTATTGGTTACTCAGATACAGGGTTTAAAAGTGCATTAACTAACAATAGATTACCAATGCCTCTTGTGTTGGAAATTATCGAAAAGTTCGGGTGGGAGGATGATTTTAATAAAGAATTTTCTTTAAACGATGATGAACATCATGTAAAAACCGTGACGGAAAATGAGCATTTCATATTAGAAGTGATGAAAAGACATAAAGAATTAATTTCTGCTTCTGAAATTTATAAATCCTTTATAGATGGTTTAATTGCTAAAGAAGTATGGAAAGTAACTTCAAGTAAAGAAAATTACCAAGAGTATTTTAAATTTGTCTGTTGCACTTATTAC
>JBNMNO010000043.1:0-19355 GCA_051275695.1 Mariniflexile sp. | reverse complement strand
AATGATGCAGAGGTGTCTTGTTATGGTGCCTATGTTTTAGATCAAAAAACGAACAACATTTTCACAATAAAAGCAAATAGCACGCTTTTGGCTTCAGGTGGGATTGGATGCGTTTATGGGCATACCACCAACCCCATAATTGCAACTGGCGACGGTATTGCCATGGCTTATAGAGCGAAGGTTCAAATTAAAGATATGGAGTTTGTTCAGTTTCATCCTACGGCGCTATATGAGGCAAAGGGAGAATCCTCATTTTTAATATCGGAGGCTGTTAGAGGTTTTGGGGCTTATCTAAGGAACCAATCCGGACATCGGTTTATGCTGGATTATGACGAACGCGCAGAATTAGCTTCCAGAGATATTGTGTCGCAAAGTATTGATAGCGAATTAAAAAAATCCGGAAATTCTCATGTGTATTTAGATTGTACCCATTTAGATATGGATGCCTTTAAAAACCATTTTCCAAATATTTATAAAAAATGTTTAGAGCATCACATAAAAATTGAAACCGATTGGATACCTGTAGTTCCTGCGTCTCATTATTTATGTGGCGGGATTACTGTTGATAAAACCGGAAAAACAACTATGGCCAATTTATTTGCTTGCGGTGAGTGTTCACGAACTGGATTGCATGGCGCTAATAGACTGGCGTCCAACTCTTTATTAGAAGCTTTAGTATATGCTCATAATATTTTTAAATACCACAGTGAACACGAGTATAAATCATCAAATATAAGTATTCCCGATTGGAACGATGAAGGGACTACAATCGCTAAAGAACATATTGTAATACAGCACAATTTGAAGCAATTGCAGGCTTTAATGCGCGATTATGTTGGTATTGTAAGAAGCAATACACGTTTAAAACGCGCCATAAAACATTTAGATTTAATTTATAACGAAGTTGAAGATCTTTATAGAGAATCTAAAATAACCACATCGCTTTGCGAATTAAGAAATATGGTAAACGTTGCTCATTTAATTATAAGGCAATCTTTAGAAAGAACCGAAAATAAAGGCGGGTACTATAATATTGATAATATTAGTGACAAATAGTGTGCTTTAAACTTTAAATATGAGAACGTCCATTTCTACTCCAGGGGATGTTTATTCCACAATCTTATCGTAGGACATAAATATGCAGTAACAATTTAATTAGGAACATTAATAATAATTAGCAAAAAATCATCTACAATAATTATTGATATACTGATCTTCAAAAACATAGGTTTTATTATAATCAACTATGAAACGACCAATACTAAAATGACAATTAAAACTCATCTCATCACCTTCTTTAATAAGGTTAAAATCAACATTAGGTGCAAACGTTGGATTACAGGATATGGGTTTGGAATAATCTTCTAATCTATTTATTGAAATGGCTTTAATTTCATCTTTGAGCCCAACTAAAGAAACTTTATCACTTAATTCGCTTTCTAAGAGATCATCAGAAACAAATTCTATATCTCTGCCTAAAGCCTTGCCAGTGCGATAAATTAAAGAATCCTTTATGGCAAACTCTGTTCTAAAAAAAGTGTGCACATAAGCAATTTTTACAAAATTACTATCGGTTTCAAAATGAGATGCATTGTACGATTTTCTAATTTGAGTGTTAGACCCCTTTGTTAAAAAGGAGTCTATTGGAAACTCTCGCTTGTCATACCAAAGCTCATGTTTTTGATATTCATAGCCTTCAAAAGATTCTCCTATACCACCTCTTTCATCCATGCATCTGGCATACATAATAGCCTCTTTGGCCACATAATGGAATCCATTCCTTTCTCTATAAAATGGAATTTTATACTGGTCTTTTAGCTTCCATCTGCCTTGGTATTTATAACAAGGATAATAACAGTCCTCAGGCAATTCTTTTAATTTTACATAAGGTTGAATATATTTATTTTCAAAACCCCATTTTAACATTTCATAGCGAGACTCATCGCTTATTGTTGTGTCATTTTCTATTGGAGCATTTTTTTGAAAATAATAAAACAAAAAGAGTGTTATTGCAAAAATACCTATTAAAAAAGCCCAAAATACTTTTCTGTTAAAGCCCCAAGTGGTTTTTAAATTAATTTTGCTGTCTGAGTTAGTTTTCTTTAGATTATCTAGTTCAAGTAATCGTTCAATATTTCCTAAAGCTCTTCTTAACTCTCCTTCAGATGCTGTATTGTGTGTTAATCTGGAAAATTGAGAGTCACTATAAAATAAATCTCTAGCAATTATTGAATTACTTGTAGATTCAAATTTATTATTTATAAAATTAAATTTTCCATAACGCTTTTCAAGTTTCGTTATAAAAATTTTATGCAGTTGTTCCAAAAGTTGGGGTTTTTCCAATCAAAAATATTTTAAATATTCATTAAAATTTGATAAAATTCATTAAAATTTATTATAGTGACAACAATAACACTAATTTATTATATACTTGTCACATATCTAGTTTATTTATTGCAAATATCACAATAAATGATTTAAGTAATAAAAGCTAACAATGCCAGTTTAAAAACTAAAATTAAACATAAAAAACCATTTTAAAGATGAAATGTATAACTAAAACACTTTTGCCTCTATTCTTCTTTTCATTTCAAATACTTATTGCTCAGGTTGTCATTAAAGGTTCTGTTACAGGAGAACAAGGTATCCCTTTAATTGGAGTAACCGTCATTGAAAATAATACAGCTAATGGAGCAATAACCGATTTTGATGGTAAATACACCATTACACTGAAAACTGATAACCCTATTTTAACATTTAGTTACGTTGGCTTTAAAACTGTAACTATAGAAGTTGGGAAACAAAGTAGTATAGATGTTGTAATGCAGGAAAATCTTGAAGCATTAGATGCAGTCATTATAGATGCATTAGGCTTCACTAGGAAAAAGGATAATTTAGGCTATGCTAGCTCTACTGTTGAAGGTAGTGCTATTGCTAAATCAGGGGAATCTAATGTTTTAAATGCGTTATCAGGGAAATCTTCTGGTGTACGAATTACTAGAAACTCAGGCGATCCTGGAGCAGGATCCTTTATTCAAATTAGAGGACTTTCTACAATAACTAGAAATAGTCAGCCATTAATTATTTTAGATGGTATTCCAATCAGTAATGATGTTCGTGGCAATAGTGATAGAGGTGGTGTTAGCCAAGAGTCGCGACTTAATGATATCAATCCAAATGATATAGAATCTGTTACAGTATTAAAAGGGGCAGGTGCTGCTGCATTATGGGGGACTCAAGCTCTTGGCGGGGTTATTAACATTACAACCAAAACCGGAAAGTATAATAGTAAACTATCTGTAAGCTTAAAATCTACATATTCTTTAGATCAGATTAATGTGAAGTATCCGGTTCAAACAAAATATGGTCAAGGTGATAATGGGATTTACAATCAAAGAGCAAGAGATTCTTGGGGAGATTTAATAGAAGGCAGAGCTGGGGGTACAGATGAATTTAATACTTCTGGCGAATTTTATGCCGATCAGGATGGAAGCATATATTATCCTATCTTAAATAAAAATTCTAAAAACTTATATAATAATTCCAATTTTGATCAAGTTTTTGGTAATGGTCATTTTTTAGAAAACAATTTAAGCTTAAGTGGTGGAACTGCTAAAAGCACGATGTTTTTCAGTTTAAGTGATCTGGATCAAAAAGGGATTGTAAGAAACAATTCTGATTATAGGAGATCGACCGTCAGGTTTAACGCTAAGCAAAACTTTACGGATGCTACTAGTTTAAAAGTGAGTTCTACTTATACAAGAACATCATCAAATCGAATTAGATTAGGTGCTAATTCATCCGGATTATATTTAGGTTTACTAAGAAATCCAGCAGATTTTGATATTTCTGGCTACCGTGGAGACTATTATACTTCAAGTGATGCTTCCCCAACACCTAATAGGCAGCGATCCTACCGAGAACCATTGGGTGCCGCCAATGGAGCCATTTATAACAACCCACTCTGGACCATTAATGAACAAGAAAACAAAGCAAAGGTAGATCGTTTTATTACGAATTTCGAGTTTATGACATCTCCAAATAGCTGGCTAACCTTAATAGCGAGAGCTGGAGTAGATCATTACAGCGAAAATAAATCTGAATTTAATACACCTGGTTCTTCTGCAGGAGAATTTACTAATGGTTATATGGAACAGGAGGGTGCAACAAACACCATTTTTAATTCGGATTTTATAGCAAAAACTACTTTTAATTTAAAAGATATTATTGATGGTAGTTTTTTATTAGGATTTAATTATAATAGCAAATCAAGAACCGTAAATGGCGTGCAAGGAATTGGTTTTATTCAGTTTTTAGATGTGGCTAGCGGGATTCGAGATATCGATAACACACTTATTGAAAACACGGTGGTGAGCAGCACATTTGGACAAGAGCGAACTGCTGGCGTATATTCTTCTTTATCTTTTTCTGCTTACGACATGTTTTTTGTTGATAGTACTATGAGAATTGAAAATGCTTCAACATTTGGTGACAATTCAGATATACCATTTCTATTTCCCTCAACATCAATAGCATGGCAATTCTCGGAATTGGAGATATTTAAAGACAGTGATATTTTTTCCTTTGGAAAACTAAGAGCTTCTTATGCCGAAGTTGGTGTGCAACCAGCCCGCTATAATACGGCTAATGTGTTCGTATCTCCAAGCTATAGTGATGCATTAGGTGGCGGTTTAAACTCTGGGTTGTTTGGTAATGGTGCATTTGTTCCAAGTTCTAGTAGAGGAAATGCAGCACTTAAACCAGAACGGAAAAAGGAATTTGAAATTGGAACTGATTTAAGATTTTTTAAGAATAAACTATCCTTTGGTTTAACCTATTTTGAGAATGTAACAGAAGATGTTCTTTTAAATTTCCCCGTAGCCAATACTACTGGGTATTCTCTTGAATACAAAAATGGCGCAGAAATACAAAATAAAGGTTTAGAACTTGATTTGGGGTACAAAATAATAAGCACTAATGATATTTCTTGGTCTATTGATGCCAACTTTACACAAGTTAAGAATGAAGTTACTGATTTGGTAGGTGCTGCATCACTTAATTTAGGAGGCTTAGCTGCCGTAAGTTCTCGAGCAGTAGAAGGCTATCCTATTGGCGTACTGTGGGGGTCTAGAACTCTTAGAAATGATGATGGATCCATAGTTTATGACGCGTTTGGTTTTCCTGAACAAGATCAATTAGAAGGCGTTATTGGCGACCCAAACCCAGATTGGCAAGGAGGTATCACAAATACGTTTAAATATAAAAATTTCAGATTGTCTGTTTTATTTGAAACCTATCAAGGGGCCGATATTTATGCAGGTACCAAATCTGTTATGAGAGACTTAGGAACCTGGTACGATACTGGGAACGAAATAACGGCCACCAGAAATTACTTTGAATCTAATGGGAACATCATAAATATTGGTGAAACTTTTCGTGGGAATGTTCAAGATTTTGGAGCGGGTCCAGTGGCCTTAACAGAAACTTGGTATAACGGAGATGGTGGTTTTTTCGGTGGAGGAAATGATGAATTGTATATTGAAGATGGATCTTGGACTCGATTAAGAGAGCTTACTTTATCTTATTTATGGAAATCTGATTGGTTAAAAAAGTCTACCTCATTAAAATCTGTAGAATTTTCAGTTACAGGAAGAAATTTATTTTTATGGACCAAGTTTGAAGGAAATGATCCAGACACAAATTTATCTGGAGTTAGTGCTGCAAGAGGATTAGATTACTTTAATAACCCTGGCACAAAATCTTTTCTTTTTAGCGCAACATTAAATTTATAATCTATAAAATTAATATTATGAAATCGTCAACACAAACTTCTGTCGCAAACATAAATGAAGATAAGGCGGCAACACATAAAAAAATACATAATAAATATTTACATATGAAATCATTTATTTTATTATTTCTCACAATCATTCTTGTGCAATCTTGCAGCAAGTTGGTAGAAGATATTAACAATGACCCTAATAATCAAACTCAAAGCGCTTATCAAAATATTTTAACAGGAGCAGAAGTAGGTAATATGCTATTCCAAAGTGGAGAAAATGCACGAAGAGCATGTATTTTTGCAGGACAATATACAGGTACTGATAGACAGCATCTTGGCTTTGATCAATATTCGGTAACAACCAGTGATTTTGATGGGTTGTGGAATGATGGCTTTGTAGATGCCTTAAGAAATGCAATAGTAACAGAGGAAGCAGCCATTAGGGATAATGCTGGTGCTATAACTTTTGGAATTACACAAGTTTTACAAGCCCAGGCTTTTGGAACACTAGCATCACTTTATGGAGATATCCCATTTGATGAAGCGGTAAATGAGGAATTTCCAAATCCTATGTTCGAAAATCAGCAATCAGTTTATTCTAAAATACAAATACTGTTAGATAGGGCCATTTCAAATTTACAACAGGGTACGGGAAGGCCAGCAAGTGGTTCAGATATTTATTTTGATGGAAGCCCTCAAGCTTGGATTGACAATGCCTATACTTTAAAAGCTCGATTTTATATGCATGCTAAAGATTATGCAAAAGCTTATACTGCGGCCCAAAATGGAATTAGTTCGCTAAATAATAGTATGAATGGGCCTCATGGGACGGCTTCTGAAGGTTCCAATTTAAACTATCAATTTTTTGCAATTGAAGTGAGACAAAGTGATCTTATTGTTTCAAGTTTTATGTCTGGTTTGATGGATGCAACAAGTCCAACTTATAGAGGAAATTCTAAAACCGATGAAAGAGGCAGAAACGGTTACTACTTTACAACCAATTCTTTAGGAGTTCAGCCTAATATCATTGATGGGTATGCTGCACAATCTGCTCCATCGTTTTTAGTGACTTATCAGGAAAACCTTCTCATATTGGCAGAATCAGGATTTAGAGCAAATGGATTTGATAATGGACTTACTCGTTTAAATAATTTTAGAGGCTTTATGGCTGCTGGTGGTTATTTAACAAATGTAAATGCATCAAATATTAAATACGATGCTTATACAACTTCTGATTTTGCATCAGGAGGAATTGAAAATATTGATGGCATAAGTTCAGACAATGCGCTTTTAAGAGAGATATTACAAGAGCGTTACATAACACTATTTGGCCAGATAGAAGCTTTTAATGATACGAGACGAACAGAAAACGAATCGCTAGTTAGAGTTCCAATTGTACCTAATGTTGGAAGTGTATTGCCGCAGCGTTTTATTTATCCACAGTCAGAAATTGATAGAAATAGTAATGTGCCTAACCCAATACCTGATTTCTTCGACGAAACTCCTGTTAATCAATAATATTATATGTGTACCAAAATATTTATGAGTTTAAAAAGTATTAAAAAGAGTATTCTTTTTATCATTTATACAGTTTTTCTGTTACCTCTTGTTTTACATGCACAAGAAAAAGAACCTGTCAAAATATTATTTGTAGGTAATAGCTTTACTTATTTTTGGAATATGCCGCAGTTGGTAAAAGCGATGGGAGAAAACGAAGAAGTGTTTTTAGAGATTCATCAATCAACGGTTGGTGGCAGTTCCCTTAAACAACATTGGAATGAGGAAAAAGGAACAGTTACTCGAAAGCTTTTAAAAGAGAGTAAGTGGGA
The DNA here is from genome assembly GCA_051275695.1 of Mariniflexile sp. GTDB lineage: Bacteria > Bacteroidota > Bacteroidia > Flavobacteriales > Flavobacteriaceae > Mariniflexile. Next base: position 11,744 of record JBNMNO010000043.1, on the reverse strand, counting down.
TTATGTAATTCTTGGAGATCATAGTTTAAGTACGATAGATACTCCTGAGAATTTTGAAGAATACGGGAATAAATTTACAAAGTTAATACGCTCGGTAGGTGCAGAACCCATATTTTACTTGACCTGGGCCTATAAATCTAACCCATTAATGCAGCCAGCAATTACAACGGCTTATTTAGAATTAGCTCACAAGTTAAACGTTAAAGTGATTCCAGTTGGACCCATTTGGATGAAAGCTCGAAATTTAAGGCCTGATTTAAATCTTTATTTTGATGATAAACACCCGTCTTCTGATGGGAGTTATTTAATAGCCTTAATTGTTTATAAGGCACTTACAGGAAAATCAATAATTGGAATACCCGAAAGAGTTACAACTTTTGATAAAGATGGTGAAAAACTATACTTGTCATTTGTATTGCCAGAAACAGGAGCGTTTTTTAAGCAATTGGTTGAAGAAACTAATATTGAATCTTATAATAAAATAAACGAATGAAGTCTTTACGAAAGAGTGTTTTTTTAATTTCTGGGCCTTTGCTGTTTATTGTTTTACAGTTTCTTGACACTCCTAAAGGCATGCCAGAAAGCGCCTATAGTTTACTTTCTATAACACTTTGGATGGCCTTATGGTGGGTAACAGAGGCTGTGCCAATTGCTGTAACCGCTTTACTCCCTATTATCTTATTTCCTATGACAGGGGCTATAGATTTAGAAACAACTACCGCATCCTATGGACATAAGTACATTTTTTTATATATGGGAGGTTTTATGCTTGCTATAGCCATAGAAAAATGGAATTTACATAAACGTATTGCATTGAATATTATTAAAATTATAGGGACTAATGTTTCCAAAATTATTTTAGGATTTATGGTTGCGACGGCTTTCCTATCGATGTGGATTTCCAATACAGCAACAGCCGTAATGATGCTTCCAATAGGAATGTCAATTGTGGCTCAACTACAAGATAATCCTGATACTGAAGAAAACGAAAACTTGATTTTTGGAAAGGCCCTCATGTTAGGTATAGCATACAGCGCTTCTATTGGAGGTATTGCTACGCTTATTGGAACCCCTCCTAACCTGGTATTTGCCGGGTATGTTGAAGAAGTGTATGGTATTGAAATTACTTTTTTACAGTGGATAAAATTTGGTTTGCCCATCGCAATACCTTTGTTAATTATAGCTTGGATTTATTTAACTCAATTTGCATTCAAATTCAAACAAAAAGAATTTCCTGGAGGGAAGCAAGAGATTGAGCGGTTAATAAGAAAAATTGGTCCCATGAAAAAAGAAGAAAAAATGGTGTTAGCTGTGTTTTTTTTAACGGCTTTTTGTTGGATTACGCGTTCATTTCTTTTACAAAGATTCTTACCATTTATTGATGATACTATCATAGCAATGACGGCTGGAGTCTTATTGTTTATCATCCCAGCTAGCGATTTTAAAAATCGCCTAATTACTTGGGAAGATGCTGTTAAATTACCATGGGGGATTATCCTGTTGTTTGGAGGTGGAATGGCGCTTGCCGCTGGATTTCAAATTACAGGACTAGCTTCATGGTTGGGTTCTCAGATGTCTATGCTACAAGGACTATCTATGATTTTGTTGGTACTGGTTATTATTAGTATAGTTAATTTTTTCACAGAATTTACTTCAAACCTAGCAACAACAGCTATGTTGTTACCTATTTTGGCTCCTATTGCTATTTCATTAAATATCAACCCATATATCCTTATGGTAGCATGTACGGTCGCAGCATCATGTGCATTTATGATGCCCGTTGCAACGCCGCCAAATGCCGTTGTTTTTGGCTCCGGGTATCTTAGAATTCCCGACATGATTAAAAGTGGGTTTTGGATGAATATAATTTCTATTTTATTTCTAACAATAATGGTATATTATTTGTTGCCAGTACTTTGGGATTTTAATCCTAATGTATTCACAGAATTTATTAACATAAAAAGTCCTTAGTCAATACGTATTCAATATTTAAATAAAAAATAAAAACTATAACTATTATGGAACATATAAAAAAGATCACAACGTATATAGCTATCTCGATAGGACTATTGTTAACAACAGTATTTGTTGCTTGTCAAAATGACGACGATACCACTATTATTGACAATACTTTAATTGAAATGGTAAAAACAATTAACGGAATAAAGTTTGATAATGGTATTCAGAATGTCAATGTAAATACAACTATAGAAATTATATTTTCCCATACATTGAAAACAGAATTATTTTCAAACGCCTTAATATTAAATTCTGCATCGGGACCTGTTGATTATTCTATTATTTTTTCAAATACCAATTCAACAGTTACTTTAACAACAAACAATCCATTAAATTACGAGTCCGTTTATACACTTACATTACCTGCAGGAGTTTATGGTTTGGGGGGTGAATCTTTTGAAGACCCTCTATCTCTTAGCTTTACAACAGCGGATTTTGTTCCACCAGTTTTAACATTATCGAGTGACGTTTCTGAAATAGAGGAAAATAATGAAGTGGCAACTATTACGGTAAAACTTAATGAAGTATCATTAGATGATGTAACCGCCACAATTTTGGTTGGAGGAACCGCAACTCAAGACCTTGACTATACGCTAGCGGGAGACTTAAGTGTTTTGATTCCTGCCGGAAGCTTATTTGCTTCTATTTCAATAACCACAATACTTGATGAAGAAAACGAAGGGAACGAGACTATAGTTTTCTCTCTTACAGACCTTGTTAATGCTACTAATAATGCCCAAGAGCTTATAATAATTATTAATGAACAATTACCTCCAATTTCATTAAAGGGAGTTATGGCCTTAACCTGGGATGGTTCAGGGAATAACGATGGTAAAGCGGTACACCTTGTAGCAAATGTGGATATTGCCGACTTAAGCATCTACGGTTTAGGTGTGGCTAGTAATGGAAATCCATCTGATGGTGTTGAGTATAATTTTCCAGTGCAATCTGTTTCTGCAGGAGATGATATTCTTGTAGCAAGAGAGCCAGCATTGCTCGGAGCCTATTTTGGCGGTTGTATGGATGAGTTTGAACATGTATTGCAAGCCAATTCGTCTATTAGCCATAATGGAGATGATGTTATTGAACTATTTAGTGGTACTACGGTAATAGAAACGTTTGGTGAACTTGGTGTAGATGGAACCGGCCAACCATGGGAATATACTGGGTCTTGGGCCTATAAATTTGATGGTGCCTGGACTTATGGGGGTGTTGATTGTTCTGTAGGGTCTACAACTACACAAAACGCAAGTTGTGTATATCCAATATGCGCTCAAGCTTTAACATTACAAGGCGTGATGGCTATTTTGTCGGACGTGAGCGGTACTAATGGTGGTAAGGCCGTGCATTTAAAGGCACAAAAAAACATCGCAGATTTAAGCGTATACAGTATTGGAGTGGCGAATAATGGCGGTGGCACTGATGGCATTGAATATACGTTCCCTGCCATATCAGTTTCCGAAGGCGATGATATTCTTATAGCTAGAGAAACCGCCACTTTAGCAACTTATTTTGGAGTTTGTATGGATGAATTTGAATATGTTATTGAAACGTCATCCATGAACCAAAACGGCGATGATGCCATAGAGCTTTTTAATGGGGCTGACGTTATAGAAACTTATGGAGATGTGGCTGTTGATGGCACAGGAGAAGCTTGGGATTACGCAGGTTCTTGGGCTTATAAATTAAATGGCAACTGGGTAACCGGTGGTGTAGATTGTGCTGCTGGCTCAACAACCACACAAAGTTCACCATGTATTTATCCAATATGTAATTAATTTAAAACACTTAAATAAACAACTATTTAGCCCCGAGTATTAAAACTATTAAAATTGAATTTGTTATGAAAATTAAAAAATATATTTTAAAAACACTTGCCTTATTTACTTTGGTTTTGAGCATGCTTTGTTTAAATAGTTGCGGAGGTAACGATTCAGATGATTTATTGCCAATATCAATTTTATCTATTAAAGCAAATGGGGCTCCTTTAGTAGACGGAGCCATAAATATTCCTGTGAATTCAGTATTTGAAGTCGCATTTTCATCAGAAATTATGCCTTCTAAATTTGAGGGTCTAGTTTCATTAAGTGCAGGGTCGACAATGGTTCCTTTTACGGTTATATATTCAAACCTGTCTTCAAAAGCAACCATAACTACTTCACAATTAGAAGCAGAAATTTTGTATACATTATCAATTTCTTCGGGAGAGATTGGTTCTAACGGAGCACTTTTACAAAATAGTACTTCAATATCCTTTTCAACTAATATAGGTAAAACACCTTGTACGAGTGCCACCAATGATTGCATTCAGTCATTACAAGTACCCAATAATTCCGGTATTCAATTTAATTTAGATATGTATAGTAATTATGATTTTATTGATGACACACAATTTGTGTATAATTCAATAACCCAAATAGTTATTGTTGTTCATGGTTTAGAGCGGAATGCAAACGACTATTTTTCATATATGACGTCTTCTTTGCAAAGCTTGAACATGCAAGAAAACACCCTGCTCATTTCGCCCTTCTTTAAAGATAATACTGCCGCAGCATCCAATGATTTATATTGGGATACACGTTGGCGAGAAGGGGCTAATTCTGGGAATGCAACAGCTTCAATAAGTTCATTTATGGTGATAGATGCCCTAATTGAAAAGATTGTGAGTTCAGGTAATTTTCCAGATTTATCTACTGTATTTATTACTGGGCATTCTTCGGGAGCCGCCTTTGTGCAACATTATGCATTGGCTAACAAAGCTGAAAACACCTATTCAAATCTTAAATTTGAGTATATCGTTGCCAACAATCAATATTATTATTATCCTGATGGATTACGATATAATGAAAGTTCTCAACAATTTGAGACACCTTCAATGTGTTCTGGTTATACGTTTTGGCCTTATGGCTTTGAATTTTCAACTCCTTATCTTGACGGCATCGCGCAATCTGTGCTAACAGAACAACAAGTAACCAGAAGCACTACATACCTATTAGGAAGCAATGACACCTCAACTACAGGCTCATTAAATACAGCAGATTGTCAGGCTACTTTATTGGGATCAAATCGATTAAAACGCGGTGAGAACATGTATTTATACATGCAAACTTATTTTGGAGCCACCAATAAGCACCAAAAAATTATTGTTAATAATGTGGGACATGATGGCAATGCCATGTATAATTCCACTGAGTTTAAGAAATATCTAACTGATAATCAATAGCTTGAATATAAAAAGTGTTTGTATGGATAAAAAAATAGTTGTATTTGAATTCATTAGGTAAGTGCTTTCTTTATATTATTTACTCATTAGACTCATCCCCAAGTCTTTAAATTTTTAAACCTATTAACTAATTTAATTTTAATTATTATGAAAAAACTTTACATTTTATTTATGTTGACATTCGTTTCAACCATGTTATTTTCACAAACTGTTACAATCACTAAAGTTATTGAAGCCCCTTGCGATACCCCATTTTTAAAAACCATTGAACTTGCGGTTGAAGGGACTGTAGATTTCGCTACTGATGATATCCAGCTAAGATATAGCTCAAATGGTGCTGGTTTTGATCCGAGTGGCGACAATTCAGCTCCAACTTTAATCGATATCTCTGGTCTTGGTGTTCAGTCTAACACCTACGTATATATTATTAGAGATTTGGGGATAATGCAAAATGATTTTCCAAGCGCGGGTATTACAAATGCAAATTCTTTTGTCACTGGCACAGCAACTAATGGTGATGATGCCTATCAATTAGCAAAAGCGGACGGCACAGTAATTAGTCAATTTGGAGAAGATTCAGTAGACGGAACAGGAACCGCTTGGGAACATGTAGATACTTTCTTTTCTAGAAAAGTTGGTAATACAAATTCAGGGTGGAACATAAATGATTGGGATACCCCAGATCCCATTGACTATTTAGACGGTAAAGGTCTATGCGCTAGATCAGCTTCTCAAGATCCAGGAGCGGCACCAGGGACTAGTGCTTATGAAAATTTTATATCGCTCGGATCATGGAAAACATTAGGTGTAAATAATAGACAATTAATAGGGTTTTCTTTTTCGCCAAACCCAGTAAGAGATGGTCTTGTAACCATTAAATCTCAAAATTCCAGTATTAAAAATATTACCTTATTTGATATGCTAGGAAGAAGTGTGTTACAAACTAAATTGAATTCAGATGTTCTGGATGTTCGCGCCATAAAAAGTGGCCTGTATTTATTACAAGTATCTATTGGCGATCGTGCTTCAACTTCTAAACTTATGATTAAATAGCACAAATAATTTGTTTGATATAAAGGGCGTTTTGTTTAAAAACGCCTTTTTTAATTAAATGATATAACTCAAATCAATTTTCTAAATGAGAATACCTTTTTATTTTTTCATTATATTTCTGTGTTCATTTTTTACTATTTATGGACAAAGCTTAAGCACCAATACAACAGGTTCTTTTACCTATGTTCCTGCTGCTCCATTAAACACAAAACCGGTAGAAGTATTCTATCATATTCCGGCTGGAGATATGAGTACCATGCCCATAGTCCTGTCTTTTCATGGCGCAGACAGAAATGGGAGCGATTATAGAAATTATTGGATATCGATGGCTAATGCCAATGGCTTTATGGTTTTTGCACCTCAATTTTTAGACACATATTATCCAACTGGCGACAAGTACCAATCTGGAAATATATTTGATGATGGGGACAATCCAAGTTTAGCAACCTATAACCCTGTAAATGAATGGACTTTTTCTATAATTGATCCTTTGTTTGAAGATATTAAAGCCGATGTTTCAGGAATACAACAAGTTTATAACGCTTGGGGACACTCAGGTGGCGCACAATTTTTACATCGTTTTGTAGAATACATTCCAAATAGTAAACTAGATATTGCGGTTTGTTCCAATTCTGGTTGGTATACGGTTCCAGAATATTCTGTAAATTTCCCTTATGGATTGCAGGAAGGACAATTGCCTAATGCAACGTTAACCGCTGCTTTTTTAAAAAAATTAATAATCCATTTAGGTCAAAACGACACAGATCCTAACTCATCAGGATTAAGGCATAATACCGTTGTAGATAACCAACAGGGGCTTAATAGGTATGTAAGAGGAAATTATTTTTTTACCACGAGCCAAACAACGGCTCAAACCATGAGCGTTCCTTTTAATTGGGAAAAACACGAAGTACCAGCTGTAAATCATGACGCCCAAGCGATGGCTAATAATGCGCTTCAATATATTCTACTCCACTCATTAAACACAAAAGGTTTTTCACAGGGAAACCCTTTAAAAGCATATCCAAATCCAGCATCACATATTGTGTATTTTAACAACTCTAATATTAAATGTAAAAAAGCAAAATTATTTAATATCATAGGTTCTTTAGTAGAAGTGATTGATTTCGAGAATTTTGATGCACAACAGCGCATTGATATTTCTAATCATCCAACTGGGCTGTATGTTTTGAAACTAGAAAACATAACCTTAAAGATTATAAAAAAGTAAAGCCATCAAGTTTTTGATGGCTTTATAAAACTAAAAGGGGCGTTTAGACTATTTTCCTAACATTAATAATTCACTACAAACTACTTCTGTAATGTAACGTTTGGTACCATCTTTATCGTCATAACTACGCGAGGTTAATTTACCTTCAATAGCAACTTCTTTTCCTTTGGTTACATATTTTTCAATTATTTGAGCTGTTTTTCCCCAGGCTACTACATTATGCCATTGGGTGTCTGTAATTTTTTCACCTTTAGTATTGGTGTAGCTTTCATTGGTTGCAATGGCAAATTTTGCTAATGTTTTTCCTGATTCTAGATTGATGATTTCTGGATCGTTTCCTAAGTTACCAATCAACTGTACTTTGTTTCTAAGTGTGTTCATAATTTTAAATTTTAGTGTTAAACAGTTAATACTATCGAGTTCTTATGTTTCGACATGGCAAAGATGCGACGGCTTCCAAATGCTATTCGGTTGATAAATGCTTAAATTCGTTTGTAAATGTTTGTAGTCGTTTGTAAACGAATAAAATGTATATTTGCAGGTAATTACAAAAATAAATATGTGAAAATTTACGCTGAAACGGAACGCCTCATTCTTAGAGAAATAACTAATGAAGACATTTATGCCATGTTTGAATTAGACTCTAATCCCGATGTGCATAAATATTTAGGGAATAAACCAGTGAAAACTATTGAAGAATCTGAAAAACTTATTGATGCCATAAAGCTACAATATTCAGAACGAGGTATTGGTCGTTGGGCCGTTATAAATAAACAAACGAATGAGTTTATGGGTTGGTCTGGACTTAGATTGTACAATGAAAATGAGTCTTTTAATGGCTACACTAATTTTTATGATGTTGGTTATAGATTCATACCAAAATTTTGGGGGAAAGGATATGCCACCGAATCTGGAAAGGCTGCTATTGCTTATGCGTTTACCACTTTAAAATTAAAGACCGTTTATGGGATAACTGATATAGACAATGCGGCGTCACACAAAGCGCTTTTAAAAATAGGATTGACTTATATAGAAGATTTTTATTATGAAAAAGAAAATCTTATGCTTCGTTGGTATAAAATAGAAAAAATATAAATTAGTATGGCAAAAGAATGTTTAGAATGTGGCGAAAAAATTGTTGGAAGAGTTGATAAAAAATTCTGTAGTGATGGGTGTCGAAATGCCTATAACAACAATGTTAATAAAGACAGCAAGAATTTAATTAGGAACACCAATAACAGATTGCGTAAAAACTATAGAGTTTTGGAGAGTCTTAATCCAGAGCAAAAAACAAAAACATCGCGAGCAAAACTTATTGAAGCCGGTTTCGATTTTAATTATTTCACAAGTATATACACCACCAAAGCGGGCACTGTTTATTACTTTGTTTACGACCAAGGCTATTTGCCCTTAGAAGGCGATTATTTTGCTTTGGTAAAACGAGAAGGTTAAATTATTTCCAAGTATCACCTTTCATGGCCATAGCAGCTTTTAGCACATCTTTCTGGCTTATTTGACCCACTAACTTCCCGTTTTCAACAATTGGAAAACGTCTGCGTTTAGATTCTAAAAACATATTGGCAGCATCAAAAATATTCATATTGCCGTCAATAGTTTCAACATTTCTTACCATACATTTTTCAACAGTATTATTATTCATAGGCATATTATAGTATCTGCTTTCACTTATTTGCTTAATACAATCACCTTCTGATATAATACCTATTAATTCATACTTGTCGTTTACCACTGGGCCACCAGAAATTCTATTCTTTATTAAAGAATCAATAACTTTTTCTATTTCCTCATCTCCTTTGAAAGTTATCAGTTTTGTACTCATATAATCACAAACCCTAAGCGGAACATCTATAGTGGTTTTCTTCTGATTTTTTCTAGCGGCTAAAAAGCTTTTAATTCCCATGATAATTAATTTAGTAAATGTAAATTACTTATTTTTTTTACATTTTCCTAATAAAGTGATTTTTCGATTTTTAAAATGAAATAATTTTTTATAGTTTTAGCACTTTAAAAATAAATATTAAAAGATGAAAAAATTAATTGTACTAGGGTTATTAGTAAGTGGTTTTATGCTGAGTGCACAAAGTAATGCTGATTTACTAAATCATTATGAAGCTTATTATAAGCAAATGAAAGAACAAGGAGATATTCAGGGCATTCTAAATGCTATGACACATTTAAATATTCTGTCGCCATCTCAAGCAAGAAAGGATACCTTGGCTTATATTTATATGAGCGAAGACAAGTATGTGCAAGCGCTTAACACCATAGGTTATGAAAGAATTGTTGATGATTCTGATATTGCTGTCGAAGTAAAAGCCATTTCTTTAAAATCTGTTAAACAATTAGAATTAGCCATTGGGCAATTTGAAGAAATGTTTAAAAGAAATCCAAATGCCTTAATAGCGTATGAGCTCGCTGAGCTTAATTTACAAACACAGAAATTAGCCGAAGCAGAAAAACACATTACTTATGGTTTAGCAAATTCTAAAGACGATATGAAAAAAGCGTTTTATGAAACACAAACGCCCTATGAGGTGTCTTTAAAATCGGCATTTATGTATATGAATGCACTTTTGGTTTACAATAAAGATAAAAAGGCAAATATTGATGCTTCCGTAGATATTTTAGATGCAGCTTTAAAAACATCGCCAAATTTTAATTTAATACAACTTACAAAAAACGAATTGTTAAGACAAAAGCAAGTGCTTCAAGCGCAAGAAGCACAACCTAAAAATTAAAAAAACCTACATAATAAAAAACGACACGCTTTAAAAGCGTGTCGTTTTTTATTTAAAAGGAATTTTTTTAAGGCTTTTCTATAATGATAGTATCTGCTTCCAGTTTCTTATTCATTTGTAAATTCAAATTAGAAAAAGCCACAAAAAACTCTTTTATTACCGAAATAAGTTCTGGTTTAGTAGTGGTAGCTAAATTTGAAAGACTTTCTAATTTATAAAGCTTTGTTTCAAAAGCAGCTATTCTGGCTAAAATGGCAGCCGTATTAACTTGATTAGGGATGTTTTGTTTTAAGTTATTCAGTAACTCTTTAATCTCTTTTTTATTATCATTAAAAAAGCTTAAATCGCCTTTTTTAACTTTCGTTATAACATCTTGAAGTTGGTTGTATTCCACCCAGTTTAGAGCTACATCTTCAGTTCTGGAATCTAAAATATAATCTGTGTATTTAATTTTCAAAATGTCTTTTGCGGTTATTTCTTCACTTTCTTTAGACTTTTCAACAACCAAAGCGCTATGGTTTTCATTCTTTTTACAAGAAAAAAGGACAATAACCAGGCTTAGTATACTTAAAAATTTAATAGTCATAACTTATATTTTACACAACCACAAAGATATAGGATTAGTTTCTTTTTTTATTAAAAAGAATTATAACCAACTTGCACTGGGGTTTTCATAGAATTATCAATATAAACACTTTTAGAATCTAAACTTTATAAATAAATTATTAATTTTTAAATTTTATAATGCGATATTATCAATTAAAACTTATTATTTTTGAATAATATTTATAAATAGTGTTTTTAATGAAGTCTAAAATATTAATAATTGGTGCTTGTGGACAAATAGGTTCTGAATTAACATTCAAACTTAGGGATCTATATGGGCATGAAAATGTTATTGCGAGCGATATAAGTCATAATAATTTAGATCTTGTTAATTCAGGTATTTTTGAAATTGTAGATGCGCAGGATTATGCCAGTATTAAAGTTTGTGTTGAAAAATATAAAATTGATACCATTTACTTAATGGCAGCCATGCTAAGTGCTACAGGCGAAAAATATCCTAAGAAAGCTTGGGATTTAAATATGGAATCGCTGTTTCATGTTTTAAATTTGGCCAAAGAAAAAATTGTAAAAAAAATATTTTGGCCTTCAAGTATTGCTGTTTTTGGGCCGACTACTCCCAAAGAATTCACCCCACAATATACCGTTATGGAACCATCAACGGTTTATGGTATTACCAAACAAGTAGGCGAACGCTGGTGCGAATATTACCATAATAAATTTGGGGTTGATGTAAGGAGCATGCGTTACCCGGGTATTATTAGTTGGAAAACGGCGCCAGGAGGAGGCACTACTGATTATTCCATTGAAATTTACCATAAAGCACTAACGGAAGGTAATTATAATTGTTATTTAGCAGAAAACACCGAACTACCTTTAATGTTCATGGACGATG
>JBNMNO010000042.1:0-20095 GCA_051275695.1 Mariniflexile sp. | reverse complement strand
GCAACCAAATCTAATTTAACCTGGTTTATAGAGCCATCTTCATCTAAAACCTCATCATCTATATGAAATTTTACAACTTCGCAAATAATTAAATTTCCTGCCCCACCTTCGGTTCCTAATTCTATAACATCGTTAACCTTGCACTCAAACTGAACAGGCGATTCAGCCACACGAAATGGCTTAACAATATCCGATTTTAGCATGCTTAACCCTGCCTTTTCAAATTCATTTACACCTTCTGGGTATTCTGTACTACTTAAAGATGCTTGAAATACCATATCAAAACTCACCACATTAATCACTACTTCTTTTGTAGCTAATATGTTTTTTAAGGTATGCTTAACCGTATTATCCCTTACACGACGCGCTGGCGAAAAAATTAATATGGGCGGATTCGCGCTAAACACATTAAAAAAACTAAATGGCGATAAATTTACATTTCCATCAACATCTATAGTACTTGCAAAAGCAATAGGCCTTGGTGCCACCGCACTTAACAAATAACTATGTAACTTATTGGTTGATAAGCTTTTTGGGTCGAATGACAGCATTTATTGTTTTAATTTAAACAAAATTAATAATTTATTTTCATTAAAACTTAACAAAATATTTATGTTAGTTTCGCTTATTAATAAATATTAAATTTCAACTATTTAAGCAAATGTAACTATTCTAGTCTTCAACTAAAAACCAATTTACTAACATCTTGCGCAATAATATTAACAGATTTGCATTATATTACCTAATTAATTAATTAATAATGATTTTTACAAAATATAGTAATGCCCTCCGTTGGGTTATAATTGTAGCGTCCTTCACTATAGTTTCTCTTATTTTATGGAAAACATATGATCTTTTTCAGCATTTTAAGGAAGAAGAACGCACCAAAATGGAAAATTGGTCGTTTGCGCAAACCGATTTTATAAATTCGGACACCAATGACAATTTAGAACTTATTCTTAAAGTTTTAAATAGTAATAAAACCACTCCCATGTTGGTCATTAATGAAGATGGTAGTTTAGGGAGCTATAACAATATTGATGACTCCAAAATTAATGATTCATTATATGTAAAAAAATTAATTTTAAAGTTTGAACAAGAGAACACCCCAATTCCCGTAAAATTAGAAGACAGTTTTGTAAGCACCATTTATTACGGAAACTCACCATTAATTAATGAACTAAAATACTATCCATTCGCATTATTACTTATTGTTTTTCTTTTTGGCGCTGTTATTTTCTTTTTTTACAGAAGTAATAAAAATGCCACTCAAAACAAATTATGGTCTGGTATGGCTAAAGAAACCGCACATCAAATAGGAACCCCTTTATCCTCTTTAATTGGTTGGACAGAAATTTTAAAATCTGAAAACGTAAATCCAGATTATATCCTTGAAATTGAAAAAGATGTGGACCGTTTACTAACTATAACCGAACGATTTAGCAAAATTGGTTCTGTCCCTACTTTGGAAGTTGCAGATATTATAACAGAAACCATCAATTCTTACGACTATTTAAAAGCAAGGTCTTCTAACTTAATAGATTTCGAAATCATTATTCCGGAAGGTGAAATTTTAATAAATTTAAACAAACAACTATATAGTTGGACCATTGAAAACTTAGTAAAAAATGCTATTGATGCTATGAAAGGACGCGGGAAAATCCTAGTTGAAATTTCGCAGTTAGAAAACACCATCATGGTATGTGTTAGTGATACCGGTAAAGGTCTCACAAAAAAGAATTTTAATAAAATTTTTGAGCCTGGTTATACTACCAAAAAACGTGGTTGGGGATTAGGCTTATCCCTTACAAAGCGAATTATTGAAGACTTTCATGATGGCAAAATAAAGGTTTTACATTCTGAAATCAATAAGGGAACCACTTTTCAAATCACCTTAAAACGGGCTCATTAATTATGGAAGCATCATTTATTACCTTAAAAGAAGTTCCAATAAACAATAACTGCCCGGAATGCTTTAATAGTAGTGGTTTGAAAATTATTTTTAAACAAAAGTTTGTTGAAACTAAATATTACAAATCAATTACAGATACCATAACCCAAGACATTTTCTGTGAAAATTGCAAAACCACCATTTATCCTGTTCGATGGACTGAAGGCATTGAGCGTGTTGTTGAGTACCAGACGAAAGCACTAAAACCAAAAGCAGGTTCAACCTATCTAAAAAAAATAACTTGGATTTATGCAGGTACTGCTGTTTTATTAATACTAGGTATTATCGCAACAATAATTTATTGGAAATTATAATTTAGCCTTAATACTTTTGGCTATTTCTTGAAATTCTTCTGTAGAAAGTTTTACTTTTTGAATAAAACGGGCATCTTCCATACTGCGCAACGGAATTAAATGCACATGTGCATGAGGCACTTCCAAACCAATTACGGTAACACCAACTCTTTTACATGGTATCGCTTTTTCAATAGCTTGGGCTACACGTCTTGAAAACTGCATTAAACCTGTATAAGCCGTTTCATCTAAATCAAAAATTTTATCGACTTCCTTTTTAGGAATACAAAGGGTGTGTCCTTTTGCATTTGGATTAACATCTAAAAATGCTAAAAACTCATCTGTTTCAGCAATCTTGTAACAAGGAATTTCGCCATTTACTATTTTAGTGAAAATTGTAGCCATAATATTAATGAGAGTATATGAATAGATGTAAATATAAAAGATTCCCAATTAAATTAATCAAGAATCTAATTTCGAGTTTTATACAATTTTATTAATTTTCAGAAAAAAACCATAAGATTCCTGCCTTCGCAGGAACGACAATTATCTAGAAATTTCTATAATATCAAATTTCATAATGCCATTTGGAACTTCTATTTCGGCAACATCTCCAACAATCTTTCCTAGTAAACCTTTACCTATTGGCGAATTCACAGAAATTTTTCCTAAAGCTAAATCTGCTTCACCATCGGCTACCAAGGTATAATTCATTTCCATACCATTGGTTTGGTTTTTTATTTTCACTTTTGATAATATTAATATTTTAGAATTATCTAATTGTGATTCGTCAATGGTGCGAGCACCCGCCAACGCATCTTCCAATTTAGAAATACGCATTTCTAACATGCCCTGCGCTTCTTTGGCAGCATCGTATTCGGCGTTTTCACTTAAATCGCCTTTATCTCTAGCCTCCGCAATAGCTCTTGAAGCCTTTACACGTTCCACATCTTTTAATTGCTTAAGCTCGTCTCTTAATTTTTTTAGACCTTCAGGTGTATAGTATGATACTTTACTCATAACTTCATCGTTTTATTAATAATAAAATGCTGAATCCAGTTCAGCATAAAAAAATCCCGCATACACGAGATTGTATAACAAATATACAAAATATTTAGCTCATTTTGTTTAATCTTGTAAATTGAAAATAATTATAATCTTAAATATGAAGTCTTTATTATATACTATTTGTTTTATTTTTTTGGTTGGTTGTAGTGGCAATACTGAAAATGAAAACTGCAAATTTCTTTTAGATATAAGTTTTAATGTCCCCGTAAACTTAAGTTTACCGCAATACAGCCAATTACAATTTGCGGGAAACTCTGTTTATGTTCCGAATGCTGGAAATGGAGGTATTATAATAGCAAGTACAGGTGCAGATTTTCTTGCTTGGGATGCCAGAGATCCTAATCATATTCAAACTGAATGTTCTATACTCGTAAATTCTGGTTTAAATGCCACTTGTGGGTGTGACGATAAAAACGCCTATAATTTAGTAACCGGACAAGCAATTGGTAGCACAGCGCTTCCTTGTAGTTTAAGAAACTATCGTGTAGAGATAAACGGAGATATTCTTTATATTTCAAATTAACAAAAAAGCGACTCCTAAAAAGAGCCGCTTTCCTAATTAAATTTAAGACAAATTTAAAACTTCAACGTAATCCCTACTAAAAAGTTGGTTGTTGCCTGCGGATAATACCCTGCGCCTTCAATAGTTGTAATAGTTCCGGGATTGGAAAAATCATCATCAAACGTATAATAATAGCCATTAGCAGCATATTCTTCACCAAAAATATTGTTTACTAATCCCGAAAGTAAAATAGATTTAAATATAGAATTTGGTTTAATTTCATAAGAAATATTAAAATCGTTTACGAAATAACCGTTTAATTTTGAAGCATCAGAATCCGTATTTCCCATAAACTGTTCACCAACATATTTGCTCAAAAATGACATTTGAAAGTTAGCTGTTGGTTGATAAACCAAAACATTAGCTGCCACTAAATCTGGCGAAAATGAAATATTGGTTTTGCCTAGATCTACCAAAACACCGTCTTTTGAGATAACAGTTTCTTTGTTTTTATTTGAACTTATTGTGAAATTAGGCTGTATAGCAAACTGTTTAGTAACTTGAAATGCAACATCAACCTCTAACCCTAACCTGTAACTATCGCCGCTATTGGTTCTAATTGGTGTTCCTGTATTATCTATGTCGCCAGTTAATACCAATTGTTCATTATAAAGCATGTAATACAGATTTGTACTTACTTTAAATGTTTTATTGTTATGTCTCCAGCCTAATTCAAAATCATTTAATTGCTCTGGTATTACATCCGGATTACTTTCAAAATCACCTCTGCTTGGTTCTCTATTCGCTCGAGCATAAGAAAAATATATATTGTTTTTAGTATCCATTTCATAAGTTATACCCGCTTTTGGATTGAAAAAATTATAATTTTCATTTACAACAAACGGCACAACATCTGAACTTTGCCCAGTGGTTTTATAATCTACGGTTCTTAATTGTAAATCGCCATATAAACTTACTTTTTCATTTAACTTGTAAGTCGCTTTTGTGAAAACGCTAAAATCCTTTTTAACCCCAACACCTTCGTAATAACGCTGCTCAGGCTCTAAAGTATTCGCATATTCTGCCCAAATAATTTCCCCAAAATGGTCACCATCATACTTACTGTATGACAACCCGAAAGATGTGTCTAAATAATTATTTTTATAGTTTGCGCTGGCATTAAATACATAAAAGTCATTATCTAACCAACGACGCCGTACATAATCCATTGAATTTACTGTTTCTCCATTAACATTAATTGGATCTATGCCTAAAAAATCGAATGAGGCATCAGAACCAAAATAAATATTAGTGTATAAATAATCGTCGACATATTCTTCAAAAAACCCTCTTCCATACGTGTAGTTTAAAGCTAAATTAGTTGACCACTTATTGTTGTAACGCTCATTCCAAAGCAATTGAAAATGGTCCTGTTTATAATTATCTACTTGATTCTCATAAAACCCTTCAAAGTTACCTACTTGGTCAAACTGAATTCCTGCAATATTATACCTTCTGTTTTCATCAAGGTTTGGGTTTTCTCCTATAGCTCCCATAGTTGCAGAATCAAATCCATACCACGATTGGTATGTAATTTCGTGTCCGCCAAAAGCTAATGCTTTAATTAAAGTACCATCCTTAACATAAGCCCCTTGAAGGAAATAGGATTTTAAATCGGAAGACGCTCTATCAATATAACCATCAGAATTAATCTGTGATAAGCGTCCTGATAACTCAATATGCTTATTGAGTAATCCCGTACTAAATTTTACCGTATGTTTTCTGGTATTAAAACTCCCAAAAGAATTGGAGATTTCTCCTGAAGCCTCTTGAGCAATCGCCTCAGTTAAAATATTTACGCTCGCACCAAATGCTCCAGAACCGTTGGTTGAAGTACCCACTCCACGTTGTAATTGTAAATTTTCTACAGAAGACGCAAAATCGCCTAAATTAACCCAAAATGTCCCTAAAGATTCTGCATCATTGTACGGAATACCATTGATAGTAATATTAGTAGATTGCGCACTTATACCACGTACACGAATCCCTGTATAACCAATACCTGCTCCGGCGTCGCTGGTTGTTACAACAGATGGCAAATAATTAAGCAAAATAGGAATATCTTGACCTAAATTGCGTTTTGCAAGTGTTTCTTTACTCACATTGGAGTGTGTAATGGGTGATGTGGCGTTAACACGAACGGCGTTTACTAAAACTTCGTCCAATGTTTCAACTTTTGTTGAATCTTGTTTGATTTGATTTTCTTGTGCATTAGCACTTAAAACAATTGAGAAAAAAAAGTAAAGACAATACTTTGCTTGATGAGATTCCTGCCTATGGAAGATTGACAAAAATGCGAATAAATTTTTCATGCGATTATGGTGTATAATCGAATAAAAAGAGGTAATTATTCTTGTTGATATTAATAAAATGGCGACTCTCGCCTTCCTTAGCAGCATTACCTGCTCAGGTTCAATGGGTATGATCTCAGCCGATTATAGGCACCCCTTTTTTGAGAACGGTACAAATGTAATTATCAATTGTCAAATATCAATTATCAATTGATGTTTTTTTACTCTAAATCTGGTTTTTGTCTATTTACCTTTTTATCAGATAAATTACGTTTGTTTTTTAAACGTTTTTTTATAACTGATTTCGGTATTTTTGTTGGAATTCGCTTTTTAGGAACAAACAATCCACTTTCTAAAAGTTCAAAAAAACGTTTTGTTACAACTTCTTTATTTTTATGCTGGCTGCGGCTTTCATCACATTGCAATAGGAGAACATTATCTTTTGTAAATCTATTTTGAAGTTTATTTAAAAGGCGTTCTTTTTGTTCTTCATCAAAAACCAAAGATTCATTTAAATCGAAAATGAGCTCAATTTTTGAAGACACTTTATTTACATGTTGCCCGCCAGCACCCGAACTTCTAATCGCCTTAAAAGTTAATTCTAATATTAAAGCGTGTTTATCAAACATTATGTTACTTGATGTGCTGGTTTTAATAAATCGTTCACCGTCTTTACAGGATTAAAAGTCGATACAGGTATTTCAACAAAAATAGTATTCCAATGCGCCATGCTTCCATTCCATAAACCTGGAAGTTCTAATGCTTTAATATCAACGCCGTTTTGAGATTTTATGGTTATAAAAGCTGCTTTAGAATCTATATAGTTTGTTAAATCAAATTTCTGTCCTTTATAATTTTTAATGCCACAAACCAAATCGGTTGGGTTAAAATGTGTGGCATTTTCAACAATTTCTTTCTGGTTTTTATTCGCTATATCAATTTGAGCGAACTCAATAATTTGCAATGATGTATGTCCGTTATCATCTTTTACCCAAAATGGCCCACCTCCTGGTTCACCTTCATTTTTAACCATACCGCAAACACGAATTGGTCGATTCAATTTGTCATGAAGATATGTTCCTTTTTCTAATAGTGTCCAGTTGTTAAAATTAGAATCTATTTCCATGTTCATTTTAACTGACACCAATGTGACTATTTCACTAATTTCTTGTTCTGAAATCCACTTTTTATCAAGAACCGTTAATGATTCAAACACTTTTTCTTGAACTTCTAAAAGGATGCCTCCAATCAATTTCTTATAATCGGAAACTTTTTTGTTCTTGTCTGAAACCACAATATTATCTATGTTTTTTATAAAAACAAGATCATAGTCAAGAGCGTTAAGATTCTCAATTAAAGCTCCATGGCCAGAAGGCCTAAATAACAAACTACCGTCTTGTTCTCTATAAAGCGCATCTTTTGATGTAATGGCAATTGTATTTGACGAATTGCTTTGGTATGAAAATGAAATATCAAAAATGCTATTAGTTTTATTTTCAATGTCTTCTGTGATGTATTCCAACTCTTCCTTGAACATCTTTTTGTGGCCCTCAGAAATCGTAAAATGCAAATGGGCCTTTCCTTTAGATGATGCATATAATGTTGCTTCCATTAAATGTTCTTCAAAAGCAGTTGAAACTTGAGTGCTATATTTATGAAATGGCAGCAAGCCTTTAGGATAAAAACTATAATTTAAACGATCTTCACTCATCATCGTTTTTACGAATTCAAGATGTCTTTCATTAACAGTTAACTCATTAAAATTGGGAATTAGCCCCTTTGCTTTATTGATGACATCTTCGTAAAAAGGAAGCTTTTCTAAACCATTGAAAAATATCAAAATTTCTTTATTCCTTTCAGAATATGTTTCAATACTTTCGTTTACATCGTATTCTTTAAGGAATTGAAATAAGAATTTAAACATTCTAGTAGCAGCGCCAGATGCTGGAACAAATTTTACAATAGATAATTGGTTGCGTTTGGTTTCAAACAAATTAATGTATTCTTGTTGTTGTTTTTCATCAATTTCAAGAATCCCATTTCCAATATTTGCAGCAGCTATTAAATTAGAATAAGACATTCCAGATTTAATAAGTTCAATCTGCGATATTACTTTTTCAACAGCTAAACCACAATCTTTAATTTGTTGAATATCTTTTTTAGTAAACATTATTTTCGATTTTTTAATAATTCATCAATGTGCATGACGGCCGTTTTTAAACGTTCGTTTTTAGGCCCTTTAAGTAAAACATAAGGACGATTATTTGCTATTAATGTGTCTTCAAAAGCCTTAAACATTTCCTTTCTATCATCTGGCTTATCACGTAAATCATCAGCTTCCCAAAGGGTATCAATATAAGTTAAAAAATACAAATCGTAAATGTTTTCTAACGCATATTTTTCAAGAATTGGGTCACAAGATCCCAAATAATAAGTTTCTGAATATACTTTGGTCTCTAACAAATCAGTATCGCAAATTAAAACAGTATCTGTTTTTTGGGCCAATTGGTTTTCAAGTTTTATTTGTCCTTTAGCTATTGGTAATAAATCGTCTGGTTCGCATGTTTTCCGCTCGTTATTCCATTTATTTTGAAGATATTCTCGCGCATATTCTGGCACCCAAACCGAATTGTAATGCCGTGCCAAATGCCGTGACAAGGTTGTTTTTCCAGTAGATTCCGGACCAAACAAAACTACTTTTATGCAGTTTGAAGGTTGTTGTTTATACTTTTCTTCCATGCAATATATCCTTGAATTGCTAATATAGTAAAGATCAAATACTGAAGTGATAACATACCCAACCCTCTATAGCCATATAGAGGAATAGTAATTAAATCTCCAATAATCCAAAGCATCCAGTTTTCGAGTTTCTTAATGGCCATATACCACATAGCTGTAAAGAAAATTCCAGACGTTACAATATCTATATAATTAGGTATTTCTAAGGTGTAATTAAATCCCTTGTAAACCAAATAGGTGACTATCATTGTTAATACAAAAAACAAAATCCCTATTCGTTTTTCTTTTAATGTTGTTCTTGTAATTGGTACTGCTAGTTTATTTTCTTTTTTTCGGGCCCAATTCCACCAACCATAGATACTCATGATGGAATAATAAAAATTCATCATCATATCTCCAAAATACTGATTTATGTACAGCAAATAAACGGTTATAACGGTACAAACAATACCCGTTGGGTACACCAAAATATTTTCCTTTTTGGCGTACCAAACGCTTAAAATCCCAAATACAAAAGCAATGGCTTCTAAAACTATTTGATAAATTGCAGCTTCGTTATACGCTTTTAAAAAAAAATCAAAAATGTGGCTCATACTGGCTTCTGTCGGTTTTTACAATCTTCATAGTTAAAACGCACATGTCTTGGTTTTCAAAAGATGTTTTTATTTGCTCGTTTAAAAAGGGCATCAAAGTATCATAATCCCCATAAATTTGGGTGCTTAAAGGATTTTCTAAAACAGTAAAATTCGAATTTCTTAATGCTTTAATAAAATTAATTACGTGTATTTCGTAATCGTTTTGTAATGGTGATAAGGTTAAGTCTATTGATATATACATTTTTAGTTTATTAATTCTTCAAAAAACGATTCATTTTCTTCAAAAGCTGTACCAATTACTACTAAGTCTGCTCCCGATTCATAGGCCTCATTAAGTTGTTGCTTATTTCTAATACCTCCACCCACGATTAAGGGTATTTGCAATTCTTGTTTTACCAAATTTATAATGGCCTTTGAAACAGGTTCTTTGGCACCACTACCAGCTTCTAAATACATGAGTTTCATTCCTAACAATTCTCCTGCTTTTGCAGTATCCACTATATTTTGAATATTTTCTCTAAGCATGGGTTGTGTGCCTGTTACGATTTCAACGGCTGTTTTATTTCCGTTTTCTATTAAAATATATCCTGTTGGTAGCACTTCCAGATTTGTGTTTCTTAATTTTGAAATAGACTTCACATGTTTCCCTATTAAATAGTCTGGATTTCTTCCTGAAATCAAAGACAAAAACAAAATACCATCTGCTTTATTGGTTATTTGTGTAATATCCCCTGGGAACAATACTACCGGGAGTTTTGAGATTTTTTTTAGTTCAGTAACTAAAACATCTGTAGCGTTGTCCTCAACGGTGCTCCCTCCAACAAAAATATGGGTTGCCACGGATTGATTTATCTTAGCAACATTTTTTGACAAACCTTCTAGTTTGGTTTTATCAGGATCCATTAAAACAGCCAATAATTTCTCGCCTTTTAAAATAGAAGCTAGTATGTTGCTATAAATATGTTTCATCTAATCAATAGCGTAAGCACACGTAAATCCTTCAAATTCTAAAAAATGAATATTAAAACGGCATTTTTTGCCTTCATAATCTATCCAGGCTATGGTTATATCATCATTAGCAGAAAAAGGAATTACTAAACAATGCTTTTTAAAACTCAAACCAGGAGTTGCAAATAGTTTGTATAGCGATTCTTTTACGCACCAAATGGCAGTTAATTTTCTAACATAATCAGTACTACTTTCATCTAAATATTCAAACTCATAATCAATAAATTTATGAGCTATAATTGTTATTTTCTCTCGTTGCTTTTCAATATCAATACCTATCATAGCATTACTCACAATAACTCCCGAAAAATTAAACGAATGCGTTATCGAAATATATTTGCCATCTTTCAAATGAGGCTTACCATTTTCATCATAAAACAAATCGGCGTCTTCATAACCAAACTCTGCTAGCAAATGGCGCACACTTAAAAACCCGCGTTGGTGCAGTTCACTTTTCATATCTAAAACACGCTCTAAACTTGCCGGTTTTAAGCTAATAGCTTGCATCAAATCATCAAAAGATTCGGTAATCTTCCAGATTTTAACAGTACTTTGTGAATTTGGAGTAATAGTTTTGTAAAGAGGCATTTAATATTTTGAAAGTTATTTATTATCTTTGCACGGCATTGAATGATTAACATTTTTTTGATAAGCGAATTTAACTATTTAAGTTCTAATCTCAAGATTGTTTGGTTTTAAAAAACAAAAGAAAAATTGATATGAGTACAAAAACAATTCCTTATGTAGCTAATAAAGTGAAAGACATAACGCTTGCAGCTTGGGGTCGAAAAGAAATAGAATTAGCCGAAGCAGAAATGCCAGGACTTATGAGTTTGCGTGAAGAATACGGAAACTCTCAACCGCTTAAAGGCGCAAGAATTGCAGGATGTTTACACATGACCATCCAAACAGCTGTTTTAATTGAAACCTTGCAAGCTTTAGGCGCCGAAGTTACTTGGAGTTCTTGTAATATTTTCTCAACCCAAGACCAAGCGGCTGCCGCTATTGCTGCTGCAGGAACATCGGTTTATGCCTGGAAAGACATGACCGAAGAAGCGTTTGACTGGTGTATTGAGCAAACACTTTTCTTTGGTGAAGACAGAAAACCTCTTAACATGATTCTTGATGATGGTGGCGATTTAACTAATATGGTTTTAGACCGTTACCCAGAATTAATTTCTGGAATAAAAGGTTTAAGTGAAGAAACCACAACAGGTGTTCACAGACTTTACGAACGTGTTAAAAACGGCACATTACCAATGCCTGCAATAAATGTAAATGATTCGGTTACTAAATCGAAATTCGATAATAAATACGGTTGTAAAGAATCCGCAGTAGATGCCATTCGTCGTGCTACCGATATTATGCTTGCTGCTAAACGCGTAATAGTTTGCGGTTATGGCGATGTAGGTAAAGGTACCGCAGCCTCTTTTAAAGGCGCTGGAAGTATTGTAACCGTTACCGAAATCGATCCCATTTGTGCGCTACAAGCTGCTATGGATGGTTTTGAAGTTAAAAAATTAGAAACCGTTATTGCTACTGCCGATATTATTATCACCACGACTGGAAATAAAGATATTGTTCAAGCACAACATTTTGAAGCTGTTAAAGACAAAACTATTATTTGCAACATTGGGCATTTCGATAACGAAATTGACATGGCTTGGTTAATTAAAAACCACGGTCATACCAAAAACACTATTAAGCCACAAGTAGACAAATACACTATTAACGGTAAAGATATTATCATTCTTGCCGAAGGCCGTTTAGTAAATTTAGGTTGCGCCACTGGCCACCCAAGTTTTGTAATGAGTAACTCGTTTACAAACCAAACTTTGGCTCAAATTGAACTTTGGACAAACTCTGAAGCTTACCAAAATGAGGTCTACATGTTACCAAAATATCTTGATGAGAAAGTAGCAAAATTACATTTAGCAAAAATTGGAGTTGAGCTTACTGAGCTTCGTAACGACCAAGCAGATTATATTGGTGTAGCAGTAGAAGGTCCATTTAAACCGGAATATTACCGTTACTAAACGTTATGGCAAAGAGTTTGCGACAAAGCAATCTCTTTCTTTGAAACTTAAATTATATTTCAAAACCCAAGCAATTATTGTTTGGGTTTTTTTATTTGTGGGCAATTGCTAAAGCACCGCGCTTTCCGTTCATAGTTTTGCAAAACCATAAATAGAAGTTTTTCAAAAGCTAACCACTACAATCGCTATTGCGGAATAAATATATTTAAAGAGTACTAATCAATCCACTAAATCTTCTTCAAAATACCACCATAAGCTAGAATCAATAGAAGCCTTCATTCTATTAATATCAACCATCTCTTTTAAAAAAACAGTGAGATTTTCACTAGAGTGATTTTGCTCTACGGTCTCATTTACTTCAATAAGTTCTATTTCGCTAAAATGTTCCAAGTGATTTTTAATTTTGCCATCTAACGATTCATCAATCAAAAATATCTTAATGGTTTGCTGTGTTGGAGAATTTCTAATTTCAGATCTAAAAGGAGGTAGCATATACAATAATTTTAAGTGAAAGAATTTATTGATTGCAACAGGCAACTCACTAAGTTACATAATTATTCTATTAGTGCCAATAAAAAAACCCCTTCTGTAAACAGAAAGGGTTCAATTTTTAAAGAAAATTATTTCCTAAACCTCAAAAGGTACTATAGAAACATAAGATTTATCATCTTTTTTCTTTGTAAATTTTACAACACCATCAACATAAGCGTGTAATGAATGATCTTTTGAAGAATATACATTTTCACCTGGATGATGCGTATTTCCTCTCTGTCTAACGATAATGTTTCCAGCTATTGCAGCTTGACCACCAAATATCTTAACGCCTAAACGTTTTGATTCTGATTCTCTACCGTTTTTCGAACTTCCGACTCCTTTTTTATGTGCCATTTTATTTCGATTTTATATTTTTAAATTAACTTAAAGCAGCTATTAAATCGGCTTTCTTCATAGAAGAAATACCTTCAACACCTTTAGCTTTTGCCATCTCTTTTAATTCAGCAACAGTTAAACTGTTTAAATCTTGAGTAGCTTCTGCTTTTGGAGCAGCAACTTCAACTTTTGGCTCTACTTTTTTCTCAGCTTTAGCTGGGGCAGCTTTTTTAGCTACCTCGCTTTCTCCTTTGGTCGCTTTTTTAGCTCCCGAAGCAGCAATACTTTCAATTACAATTTCAGTTAAAGATTGACGGTGACCGTTTTTCTTACGATACCCTTTTCGTCTTTTCTTCTTGAAAACTATAACTTTATCACCTTTAAGGTGCTTTAAGACTTTTGCTCCTACTTGAGCTCCGTCTATAGCTGGGGCGCCTATAGTTACTTTGTCACCATCAGCAATAAGAAGAACATTATCAAAAGCGACTTGCTTTCCTTCTTCTGTTTGCAAACGGTGTACAAAAACCTTTTGGTCTTTAACAACTTTAAATTGTTGCCCTGCTATCTCTACAATTGCGTACATAGCGTAACGTTTTTATTAATTAATTTTTGTTCAAAATGAGTGCAAATATACTGCTAATTAATTAATCTACAAACGTTTTATTTGTTTTGGAAAAAATTTCTGCTATTTTTTAAAAAATTGCATGACAGTTAGTGTCGCTATTACCGTTGTTGCTAAACCCATTATAAGAACAACGAAGGTTACCATTCCTACATCGGCATTAAATGCACCATGAATAGTGTGGAGTAATTCAGGCAAAAAAGTAGTGTTAAATTCTGTAGCATAAAACAAGAAAAAAAAAGTAAATGATAGGGTAGCAACAAAACCGGTGATAATGCCAGTTTTAAAACCTTCGCCATATGAAAACGCTTCCAGATTTTCCAACTTACTTAATTTAACGGCTTCAAATATTCCAAATGCTGTTATTAAAGCATTAAAAAAGCTAAAAGCAGGATTAATATGTTTATTAAACAATGCTAAAACTAAAAAATACGCAATTAATACAGCACTTGTAACAAGCCCAAACCTAATAGGAAGTGATATTTTTTTCATATCTAGATATTTATTGTTTTTTATCAGTCATATGTAATTCGCATAGCTTCATCGGTGTTTGCGACCCCTTTTAAGATCATACTCATTTCATAATTAATAGGATTTACATTTTTAAATTTCGTGAAAATAATTGGTTTTAAGCAATTTTTGAAATTTTTATTTTTTGTGCTTGCGCAAATATTTATAGTACAAGTAGTAATAAATTAATGTTAAATTTTTATTTCAACTTTTTTGTGAGATTTTTATTTCTTATTTTTCAACTCTATTTGTAACAAAATATCATAAAAATAGACCTAAAAAAAATAATATTTAAACATGACACTATGAAAAAACGCTTATTAACTTTAACCTCTTTTCTTATAATTGGCTTTGCAGGTAATGCCCAAAAAGTTGAATTTGAAGAATTCGATCTAGATAATGGATTGCATGTTATTTTACATCAAGATAATACCGCGCCAGTTGTAATAACATCTGTAATGTATAATGTTGGAGGGAAAGATGGTGATAGATCTCGAACAGGCTTCGCTCACTTTTTTGAACACCTACTATTTGAAGGCACAGAAAATATCGCTCGTGGAGAATTTATGAAAATAATTCCCGCTAATGGTGGCACATTTAACGCAAACACATCACAAGACAGAACGTATTATTACGAAATTTTTCCTTCAAACAAACTAGAGTTAGGTTTATGGTTAGAGTCTGAGCGTATGTTGCACCCAGTAATTGACCAAGTGGGTGTAGATACTCAAAATGAAGTTGTAAAAGAAGAAAAACGGCAACGTTATGATGCTCCTTACGGCAGTATATTAGGCGCCATTGGAGAAAATCTATTTAAAGTGCATCCATATAAAGATGAAAACATTGGTAAAATGGAGCATTTAGACGCGGCCACTTTAGATGAATTCAATGCGTATTTTAAGGCTTATTATGGTCCAAACAACGCGGTGTTAATTGTTGCAGGAGATATTGATGTTGTGAAAACAAAAGCACTAGTTGCAGACTACTTTAACGAGGTTAAAAGAGGCCCAGAAGTGGTTAGAAATTTCCCTAAAGAAGAGCCCATCACTGAAACAATAAAAGCAGCAGCTTTTGATAAAAATATTCAAATTCCAGCAATCATAGCTACGTATAGAACTCCTGGTTTTGGTACCCGTGATTCTTATGTTTTAGATATGATTTCTAGTTATTTAAGTGGTGGAAAAAGTTCTGTCCTTTACAAAAAATTAGTGGATGAGAAAAGAATGGCGCTACAAGTACAAGCCGTAAATATTCCTCAAATGGATTATAATGTTTTTGCTTTATTTGCTCTACCGTTAGGAGAAGTGTCTTTAGACACATTACTTACAGAAATGGATGAAGAGGTTGCTAAAATGCAAAATGAATTGATTTCTGAAAGAAACCACCAAAAATTAATAAACCAATTTGAAAACCAATTTGTAAATGCTAATTCTAGTATTGCAGGTATTGCTGGTTCATTAGCAACAAATTATTTGTTAAAAGGAGATGTAAACTTAATCAATAAAGAAATAGATATTTACAGATCAATCACAAGAGAAGAAATACAAGCTGTGGCTAAAAATT
Source organism: Mariniflexile sp. (assembly GCA_051275695.1). GTDB lineage: Bacteria > Bacteroidota > Bacteroidia > Flavobacteriales > Flavobacteriaceae > Mariniflexile. The sequence goes on along the minus strand of JBNMNO010000042.1, from coordinate 3,986 downwards.
ACTTAAGTCCAAATCAACGCGTAGAAATTGAATATTTACCAAAAAAAGATGATCAATAAGATGAAAACAACATATAACATGAAAACAAAACTATCTGCATTTATTATCCTGTTTTTTATAGCTTTAGGTGTTAATGCACAAATAGACAGATCTAAACAACCAGCCGCTGGTCCAGAACCAGAAATTTCACTTGACGTTCCTCAAGAATTTGAATTAAAAAACGGTTTGAAAGTTCTTGTTGTTGAGAACCACAAACTTCCAAGAGTTTCTTATTCATTACGTATAGATAACAAGCCAATTGCCTCAGGAGAAAAAGCTGGAGTGGAGAGCTTAATAGGTAGTATGCTGGGAAATGGAACAACATCTATTTCCAAAGACGATTTTAATGAAGAAATAGATTTTTTAGGTGCTAGTCTTAATTTTGGTTTTAGTGGAGGTTTTGCTAGTTCATTATCTAAATATTCTGATAGAATTCTGGAATTAATGGCAGATGCAGCCCTTAATCCATTATTAACTGAAGAGGAATTTAATAAAGAAAAAGACAAGCTTATAGAAGGTTTAAAATCTCAAGAAAAGAGTATAGATGCTATTAGTAGCCGGGTTGGAGGCGCATTATCTTATGGAACAGCTCATCCTTATGGTGAGTTTACAACCAAAGAAACTATTAACAATGTTTCTTTTGCAGATGCCGTTGCATTTTACAAAAAATACTTTAATCCAAATAACACGTATTTGGTTGTTATTGGTGACGTAGATTTTAAAACAGTAAAAAAACAAATCAAAAAACATTTTGATAAATGGGAAAAATCTTCAAATACTGAGACTTCACTTATTGATGTTAATCCAAATGTAGAATACACACAAATCAACTTTGTAGATTTCCCGAATGCAACTCAATCTAGTATCTCTATTACAAATAATGTAGATTTAAAAATGAATGATACAGATTATCATACAGCTTTAATTACAAACAACATCTTAGGTGGTGGTGGAGAAGGTTACTTGTTTAAAAATTTACGTGAGACTCATGGTTATACTTATGGAGCCTATTCCAGCCTTGGCGCAAGCAGATATGGAACAGGGCGTTTTAATGCCTCTGCTAAAGTAAGAAACATGGTAACAGATAGTTCTGTGGTAGAAGCTTTAAAAGAAATTAAACGTATCAAAACAGAACCTGTAGATGCTCAAACACTAAAAGATGCCAAAGCCAAGTATGTTGGTAATTTTATTATGGGCTTAGAGCAACCACAAACGGTTGCTAATTATGCACTAAATATTAAGTTAAACAACTTACCTAAAGATTTCTATACAACCTATTTGCAAAAAATTAACGACGTTACTGTTGAAGATGTAAATAGAGTGGCTAACAAATATTTTAAGACCGAAAATGCTCGTATTGTTGTAGTTGGCAAAGGAAGTGATGTGTTAGAAAACCTTGAAAAAACAGGTATTCCAATTAAATACTATGATGCGTATGCCAATGCCGTTGAAAAACCCGTATTCGCAAAAGAAATTCCAAAAGGCATAACAGCTCAAATAGTAATTGAAAATTACATCAAAGCGGTTGGTGGAAAGGCCAATTTAGAAAAAGTAAATACCGTTTTAACGAATGCTGATGTAACCATTGAAGGGGCTCCTTTTAAGCCTACGGCAGTTATTAAAGCAATGGCTCCAAATAAGGTTTCTATGGAAATGATGATAGCCGGTATGGGAACAGTTATGAAGCAAAAATTTGATGGTGCTTCAGGTTATAGAGAACAACAAGGTCAAAAAATCCCAATGTCTGAAAAAGAAGTATCATCAGAAAAAGGATTATTCCCAGAATTATATATGGAAGCTTCTAGCATAGCATTGGAAACTATTGCAGCTATTGATGGTGTTGATGCTTATAAAATTAAAGTGACTAAAGGTGAGGATGTTTCATATAGATTTTATAATGTTGAAACAGGATTATTAATGCGCTCAGAATCAACTCAAGAGATGCAAGGTCAAAGCATTACAAGCATAGAAGATTTATCTAATTATATGGAAGTAAATGGTGTTATGGTTCCATACACTCAAAAAATAAGTGCCGGACCCCAAGTTATTATTCTACAAACCACTGATGTAAAACTCAATGAAGGCGTAACAGCAGAGGATTTTAACTAAGGCTTTTTTATTATTTCTTAAAACTTAAAAACCCGAAGTCTTCAGCGCTTCGGGTTTTTTGTTGCTTTCTATGAGTTAAACAAACTCCTAATAAAATAATGATACTGGCAATTCCTTGAAGCAAACTAAACCCTTCACCATCTAAAAAACCCCACATTAACGCCACAATTGGCATTACAAAGGTTACTGAAGAAGCAAATACTGGTGTGGATAATTGAACCAATTTATTGAACAATATTTTGGCCATAGCGGTCCCGAAAAAAGAAAGAATGATAATATAAACCATGGCCATTTTAAATTCAGGGTTGTTAAACGTTTTTTCTGAAAAGAAGTCGGTAAATAATAAAACAATAATGGCGGGTATAATAATAACCACATAATTTCCTGTGGCAATAGTTAACGGTTTTACATGATGCAAATGGCGTTTAATAATATTAACATTAGCGGCATACATAACGGTTGAAAGAATCACAAAAATAGCATACATATAATTTTGATTGGGGTTTAAATCTGCTCCTTTTAAAATTAATATTGCTGTCCCAATAAAACCAACTACTACACCTAATATTTGTCGTTTTGTTGAAGCTATTTTAAAAATTGCAAAACCCAATAAAATAGTATTTAAAGGCACCAAAGAATTTAAAATTGAAACGACCGCGCTATCAATTTCGGTTTCTGCAATAGCAAAGAAAAAAGCAGGGATAAATGAGCCAAAAACCCCAGAAATAATTAGCCATTTCCAATCTGAAGTTTTAATGGTTTTAACCGTTTTAAAACCGATAGCTAATAGAAATAAACCTGTAATAATAGTTCTTAAAGCACCTAATTGAAATGGTGTTAATCCTAAAAGTGATTTTTTAATTAAGATAAAGGAACTGCCCCAAATAAACGAAAGCGTAAATAAATATATCCATTTAGAATTAATCCCTTTCATAAAATTAATATTTAGAATCACAAAATTGTGCTTTTTAATGCAATAAACAGCAATATTTAGTAGTTTTGTAGATATATCAATACTTATTCACAATGAAGACATTAAAAAATATTATAGCGGTTGCAGTGGTAGTTTTAATAACTTTAAATTGCAAAAACGAAGCAAAACCAGAAGTAAAAACTGTGGAAGTTGCAACTAAAACTTCTAACACCATTGATCCAAACGCTACTTATACCAAAGCAGAATTTACTATTGATGGTATGACTTGTGCTATTGGTTGTGCTAAAACTATTGAAAAAAAGATTTCTAAAATGGAAGGTGTAAAATCTGCTATTGTTGATTTTGATAGAAAATTAGCTATGGTTGAATATAATGAAGCTAAAGTAACTCCAGCTTCGTTAGAAGAAACGGTTACTAAAGTTGCTGATATTTACAAAGTGAGCGACATGAAAACAGTCAATAATTTTCAACAATAAAAGCATATTGTGCTGAAAAGTCTAAGGTTTAAATTATAATAAAAACATCTAAAAGCTTCTCTAATTTAGAGAAGCTTTTAATTTCCATTTTAAAGTTTCCATAATATGTATTATATCTTTCTGCAAATAATTTGCTGCAGGTAAAATAGAATCATAATTAGGTTTTACATTGAAGTAAAGCGAGCCGGTTAAGAAATGTTTAACGCTATCGGTGACATAAAACTGAGCGGGTGAAGCAACATTTCCTTTAACTTCAGAAAACACACCGTACACTTTTCTTTCTTTATTTTGATAAGGAAAGACGGGAATTTCATCAGCTTTAATGGTATGCTCTAAAGTAAACTTTTGAGCATCACGCAGAAAATTAGTTAGATTTTTCTGCTCACCTTCAATGGCTTTATAGGTTATAAATATGGTGCCTTTTAAGG
>JBNMNO010000041.1:0-20663 GCA_051275695.1 Mariniflexile sp. | reverse complement strand
TCATAAAGTAATTAGGATATGTTTTTCTTAGTTCGCTAACTTTCATGTTTTTATCTACCAACAAACTTAAAAATAAGGCAACTCCAACCAAAGCATCACGACCGTAATGTGATTCAGGGTAAATAATTCCACCGTTACCTTCACCACCAATTACAACCTTGTTTTTCTTCATTAATTTCACAACGTTAACCTCTCCAACAGCACTGGCTTCATAGGTGCCACCATGCTTTTCTGTTATATCTCTTAAAGCTCTGGTTGAACTCATGTTGCTCACGGTATTTCCTGGAGTTCTGCTCAACACATAATCAGCGCAAGCTACCAACGTGTATTCTTCACCAAACATGGCGCCATTTTCGTCTACAAACGCTAATCTATCTACATCTGGGTCCACCACGATACCAAAATCCGCTCGTTCTTTAACCACTCTTGCAGATAAATCTGTTAAATGCTCCTTTAAAGGTTCTGGGTTATGTGGAAACTGTCCGTTTGGCTCGCAATACAACTTAATCACATCTACACCTAAGCGCTCTAATAGTAATGGGATTGCAATACCTCCCGTAGAATTTACGCCGTCTACAACGACTTTAAATTTAGCTTCTTCAATGGGTTTTACGGTTACCAGTGGTAAATCTAAAACTTCAATAATATGCAAATCTATATAAGCTTTGTTTTTTGTAATTTTTCCTAAACTATCCACGTCGGCAAAAATCATGTTGTCACTTTCGGCAATTTCTAAAATTTTTGCTCCTTCAACTTCATCAAGAAACTCCCCTTTTTCATTTAACAATTTTAAAGCATTCCACTGTTTTGGATTATGGCTTGCCGTTAAAATAATTCCTCCATCGGCATGTTCCATCGGCACTGCAATTTCAACCGTAGGGGTTGTTGATAAACCTAAATCTACCACATGAATACCCAAACCAACCAAGGTGTTCATAACCAACTTCTGAATCATTTCACCTGAGATACGCGCATCTCTACCAACTACAACTTTGTAATTTTCTTTTTTGCGTTGTTGTTTTAACCAAACCCCATAGGCTGCTGCAAATTTTACTGCATCAATAGGAGTTAAATTATCTCCAACTTTTCCGCCAATAGTACCTCTAATTCCTGAAATTGATTTTATAAGTGTCATAGTAGTTTTTCAAATTAAAAAACAAATATAGTATTTCAAAATCGGAATTCTTAAATCGGAATTCGTAAATTCCACAAATGAATTATTTAGCGCACATTTATTTATCGGGTGATAATAATCTGATAACAATAGGGAATTTTATTGCGGATGGTATTAAAGGTAAATCATATAAAAAATACCCAAAAGACATTCAAATAGGCATATTACTTCATAGAAACATTGATACATTTACCGATGCCCATGAAACTGTTAGGTTAAGCACTAAGAGATTGCATCAAAAATACGGACATTATTCGGGAATAATTGTAGACATTCTGTATGATCACTTTTTAGCCAAAAACTGGAGTACATACAGTAATGTTGCTTTAGATACTTATGTTGAAACTTTTTATGATACTTTAGAACATCATTATGAAGAGCTTCCATTGCGAATCCAAAAAATGATGCCTTTTATGTTGGCGGATAATTGGTTATTGAATTATGCCTCTATCGAGGGAATCTCGAGGGTTTTGGCGGGGATGAACCGACGCACTAAAAACCAATCTGGAATGGATGAAGCAGTCAATGAATTAGAACTTTTTTATACTGAATTTGAAAATGAATTTTCTTCATTTTTTGATGAACTTATTATATTTTCGAAACAAAAATTAAAAGAATTAAACCACATTTAAATTATGATGAAATTTTTAATATCAACTTTGTTAGCGTTTTTATTATTTAATTGCAAACCAACAATAAAAACAGTCCCAGAACAAAGAGGATTAATAACTCAAAAAGCTATGGTAGTTTCAGCACGTGAAGAAGCTTCAAAAATTGGTAGCGATATTCTCAAAAATGGTGGAAATGCCTTTGATGCTATGGCTGCTACCGAATTAGCATTAGCTGTTGCCTACCCTTACGCTGGTAATTTAGGCGGAGGTGGTTTTATGATTTATAGGCAAGCTAATGGCGACATTGGCAGTTTAGATTATAGAGAAAAAGCCCCTTTGTCCGCAACAAAAAATATGTTTTTAGATAGCGATGGTAATGTAATACCAGGAAAAAGTACGCTTGGGGCTATGGCCATTGGAGTTCCCGGAACAGTTGCTGGGGTATTTGCGGTTTACAAAAAGTTTGGCTCTTTACCTATAGAAGCTATTTTAAGACCAGTAATTGAACTTGCTTATAAAGGTGTTATTGTTACAAAAAAACAGGAAGAGCGGATTAAACATTATCAACCCTATTTTTTGAAAGTTAATAAGAGCCCCATTGTATTTGATAAACCATGGAGAGAAAACGACACCATTAAGTATCCTGAATTAGCTAAAACCTTAGAACGCCTTATACTAAATGGCAAAGATGGATTTTACAAAGGTGAAACGGCCAGGGTTTTGGCTAAATTTATTCAAGATAATGGGGGTATTATAACCGAAGACGATTTATCAAAATATGAAGCGAAATGGCGGGCTCCCATTGTTTTTAAATATGATGATTTAAAAATTATTTCCATGTCACCCCCTTCTAGTGGTGGCGTTTGTTTGTCACAAATTATGAAAATGATTGAGCCTTATGATTTACATGAATTTGGGCACAATTCAGTAAAAACAATTCAGGTAATTACCGAGGCAGAGCGACGTGCTTATGCAGACAGAAGTTATTTTTTAGGAGATCCCGATTTTGTAAAAATACCAATGGACACCCTATTAAGCAATTATTATTTAACCAACAGAATGAGTGATTTTTCTTTTGAAAAGGCCTCCTCTTCAAATGATATAACCCATGGCAATATTCAAATTATTGAAAGTGATGAAACTACCCATTATTCTATTATCGATCAATTTGGAAATGCGATTTCGGCAACCACAACCTTAAATGGTGGCTATGGTTCGAAAGTGTACTGTTCTGACCTTGGTTTTTTCTTGAATAATGAAATGGACGATTTTAGCAGCAAATCCGGTGTTCCTAATATGTTTGGTGTAACTGGTGGTGAGGCTAATAGTATAGTACCAGAAAAACGTATGTTAAGTTCCATGACCCCAACCATTGTCGAGAAAAACGGCAAACTATTAATGTCTGTTGGAACACCTGGCGGCTCAACTATAATTACTTCCGTTTTGCAAACTATATTAAATGTTCATGAATTTAATATGACCATGCAAGAGGCCGTCGACGCACCACGTTTTCATCATCAATGGTTACCAGATGACGTTCGAATGGAACCCAACTCTTTTGATAAAAATATAATTAAAAAACTTAAAAAACTTGGTTATTATATTAATGAAAAAGATTCACCTATAATTGGTAAGGTCGATGGAATACTTGTTTTAAAGGATGAATCGTTGGAGGGTGGTGCAGATTATCGAGGGGATGATACTGCTGTCGGTTTTAACTAATTTGTTTGATTAAAATGTTAGTAATTAATAATTTAGTATTTATATAAAGGGTATTAATCAGAATATGTTTTAATGAAGTCAAAAAAAATAATAAAAATTATTACAGGTGTCATTATATTTTTCACCTTGCCTAGCTTGGTTTTTTTTGGGTTCGTTTATTTTAAATATAATGAAGACCTCCCAACTGGAATTCAAGGAGACGAAGCCGATGCTTTAGCTTATAAAATGTTAAATGCTTTAGATTATGATGCTTTTGAAAAAACAAATACTATAGAGTGGACTTTTAAAAGAAGGCACCATTATAAATGGGAAAAAGATAAAAACACCTGCGATGTTTATTGGAAGGAATATAGAGTAAACCTAAATTTAAAAAAACCCTCCCAAAACAAAGCCTATGTTCACAGTTTTAAAGTAGATGGTGATTTAGCACACGGCCTTATTGAAAAAGCTACAAAATATTTTAATAACGATTCGTTTTGGCTAGTAGCCCCATATAAGGTATTTGATAAAGGAACAGAACGCCGATTGGTTACTCTAAATAACAAGCACAAAGCACTTTTAGTAACTTACACTTCCGGTGGCTCAACTCCCGGTGATTCTTACCTTTGGCTACTTAATAATACAGGTAAACCAAAATCTTTTAAAATGTGGACCTCCTTATTACCTATTGATGGTTTAGAAGCCACATGGGCAGATTGGACAACAACCGAAAGTGGTGCGCAACTACCTACATTCCATAAAATGCTTGTTTTAGGTTTAGAAATTAATCATATTAAAGGAACTGAATGAGTTTACAGTCGCTCTCAAAGTTTTTAGTGATGCATAATGAATATTATGATTGCGACTGAAAACTTAATTACCCTTCTGCCCAACAAAATTGTGAGTTTTCGATTTAAACAGAATATTAAAACTGGTTAAACTACCATAAATTCTAGTAATATAGTGCTGTAAATCTATTTTACCTTGCTCGTCTAAATTACTGGCATTAATACGTTGTTCCATAACACGCAAGCGGTCGCGAACCATCGTTATTTTATGAAAAAAGGCATCAATTGGTACTTCGTACGATTTTAAACTAGCGTCGCCTGGTTCTAAAATAAGTTTCCCACCTTTATACTTATCGGCAATAGGCACTACTTCGCTGGCATCACTCCATTTTTTTAAAATGTTTACTAAGCTACTTTCAACATCAAAAAAACTAACCGTATCTACATCGCCATCGGCAGCTTCAATAATTTCAAATTCACTATCTAAATCAATTGTTTCTAATCCGTTTTCAATAAAAGTTACCCAATAATGTTGGTTTGTAACGTTGGTAACCACTCCTTTTCCAAATTCAGAATGATTAATTCTCGAGCCTATTCCTAATAATTTCATAAATGTATTTTAATAAATTTAATTAAAATAATAGCAAAACATTGATTAAATTAAAAACAACCTGGCCCTCAAAAATCAAAACTGTTGGTAAGAGCTTAAATTTTTGTTAATTATTTAAAAACATTCTACTTCAAATACACCCATTAAATTACACCTCTCTATCAATTAAAACATGAATAGTTTTCTTTTCAACCTTCCTAAAATCATGGGTACAATAAGCGAAATTCACTTTTATTTTATTAAACCCCAAAAAATTTAAGGGATAGCTAAAAAACAAAACTCATTGTTATAATAGTATTACGCTCAACAAAGCGTTAATTACTTCATATATTAGCATTAATAAAACTAAAACATAAAAAATTATGAAAAAATTAATTTATCTCTTATTCCTTGTATGTGCTATTTCTTTTGCAAATACAAGCACAGCATCAAATCCAATAAACAATGACCCAAATGTTGGTGATGTATTAAAAATCAACAAACCAAAAAACATGTCTTATAAACACATTGATTTCCCTAAACTAAACTTTATTATAAAACGAGGGGGGTTACCTAATTACAATAGTGTATACAGAGAACTTGTAATCGTAAAAAAAGTAATCGATAAAAATGGAGATATCCATGTTGTTCTTGAAAGAAAAGATGGAAAAAAGTTTTTTGGATACTTAAAACAGGTTACTGCAAACTATACTGAATCTTTAGATGCTGGTGAACTAGTAAAAGTAAAACCATAATAAAATTCAAATTATAAACTTCTGAAGTTACATGTTTTTATGTAGCTTCTTTTTTTTATTAAATATGAAAGACCAAATGGTTAAATAACACGTATAATTACAAATGCATTTTTACGTTATTAAAGAATCAAATGACATAAATATATGAGGTTAACTACAAAAATCATAGGTTTTCTAAGTCTGCTAATTTTAATAAGCAGCTTTAGTTCACCAAGCAAAAGTGTTAGAAAATCTATTTCTCCTGATATAGAAAGTTCTTTAATTTTAAGTGATACAACGGATACCGACTCCTCTTTAACAGCTTATAAACCATTTAAAGAAAGTGCTCACGCATCCTATTATCATGATAAATTTAATGGTAGAAAAACAGCAAGTGGTGAAAAATTTGACAATAATTTATACACAGCTGCTCATAAAACTCTAAAATTTGGTACTAAAATTAGGGTTACAAACACGATAAACGACTCATCTGTTATAGTAACCATAAACGATAGAGGGCCTTTTGTTCAAGGACGAGAAATAGATTTATCGAAAAAGGCATTTATGGAAATTGCAAAGTTCAAACAGCGAGGTTATTTAATTGTTAATATAGAAATCCTAGAAGATTCGTTATAAACTTCAACCAAGTAAATTAGTCTGTATTTTAACAAAACTCTAAATAAACTTCGCTTCATTTTTTGTCATAGAATCTGTACCTTTGCACTTTTGATAATTTATGAGCCAATTCGACGATTTTATTGAAGTAAAAGGAGCTAGAGTTCACAATCTTAAAAATATAGATGTGTCTATTCCTCGTGAGAAACTCGTAGTTATTACGGGCTTGTCTGGTAGTGGAAAATCATCTTTAGCCTTTGATACTATTTATGCTGAAGGGCAACGTCGATATATTGAAACATTTTCGGCCTATGCGCGTCAGTTTTTAGGTGGATTGGAACGACCCGATGTGGATAAAATTGATGGTTTGTCTCCTGTAATTGCCATTGAGCAAAAAACAACCAGCAAATCACCACGTTCTACGGTTGGTACCATTACAGAAATTTACGATTTTCTTCGTCTATTATATGCCCGTGCCAGTGATGCCTACAGTTATAATACCGGCCTTAAAATGGTTAGTTATAGTGATGAGCAAATAAAAGAACTAATTATTAGCGATTTTAAAGGAAAGCGAATAAATGTTTTAGCACCTGTAGTGCGTTCACGAAAAGGACATTACCGCGAATTATTTGAACAAATTGCGAAACAAGGTTTTGTGAAAGTTAGAACAGATGGCGAGATTCAGGACTTGAAAAAAGACATGAAACTGGACCGCTATAAAGTGCATGATATTGAAATTGTTATTGACCGATTAGTTATTGACGATTCTGCAGATAACGACAAGCGTCTTACCGAAACCATAAATACGGCCATGTATCATGGTGAAGATGTGCTTTTGATTTTAGATCAAGACACCAACGAAACACGCTACTTTAGCAGAAGTTTAATGTGTCCAACTTCAGGGATTTCGTATCCAAATCCAGAACCCAATAATTTTTCGTTCAACTCTCCAAAAGGAGCCTGCGATACCTGTAATGGCATTGGTGCGCTTTATAAAGTAAATGAAAATAAAATCATTCCGGACGACAATATATCTATTAAAGCGGGCGCATTAGCCCCACACGGACCTGAAAAAAATAGCTGGATTTTCAAGCAGTTTGAAATCATTGCACAACGTTTCAACTTTAAATTAACAGATGATTATAAAGCCATTCCCGAAGAAGCAAAACAAATGATTTTGTATGGTGGTAATGAAAAATTCTCGGTTGAAAGCAAAACTTTAGGTGTTACACGCGATTATAAAATAGATTTTGAAGGGGTTGCCAATTTTATTGAAAATCAATACAAAACAGCAGAATCTACTTCTTTAAAAAGATGGGCAAAAGAATATATGGACAAAGTTTCTTGTCCTGAATGCGAAGGGTCGAGATTGAAAAAAGAATCGCTTTATTTTAAAATAAACAATAAAAATATTGCGGAACTTGCCAATTCTGACATAGTAGAACTAACCCATTGGTTTAACGATTTACACCATCACTTATCAGATAAACAATTAAAAATTTCTGAAGAGGTTGTAAAAGAAATAAAATCGAGATTGCAGTTTTTATTGGATGTTGGGTTAGATTATTTATCTTTAAACAGAGGTTCAAAATCTTTATCTGGTGGTGAAGCACAACGGATTAGGTTGGCGACACAAATTGGTTCTCAACTAGTTGGGGTGCTATATATTTTGGATGAACCGAGTATAGGTTTGCATCAACGCGATAATGAAAAACTAATAAATTCATTGGTTTCTCTTCGCGATATGGGAAATTCGGTTATTGTGGTTGAACATGATAAAGACATGATTGAACGCGCCGATTACGTGATTGATTTAGGCCCGAAAGCAGGAAAGCATGGTGGTGAAATTATAAGCATTGGCACGCCAAAAGAACTTTTAACACATCATACGCTAACTGCCGATTATTTAAATGGCACTAAACAAATTGAAATTCCTAAAAAACGTCGTGAAGGCAATGGAAAATTTTTAGAAATTAAAGGATGTACCGGAAATAATCTTAAAAATGTATCAGTTAAATTTCCTTTAGGAAAAATGATAGGCGTTACGGGCGTTTCTGGAAGTGGAAAATCGACATTAATAAACGAAACCCTGTACCCTATTCTAAACGCTTATTATTTTAATGGTGTAAAAAAACCGATGCCGTATAAGAGCATCAAAGGTCTGGAGCATATCGATAAAGTTATTGATATTAACCAATCACCAATTGGAAGAACTCCAAGAAGTAATCCTGTGACGTATACAGGAACGTTTAGTGAAATTCGTGCTTTGTTTGCTAAAATTCCCGAAGCCATGATTAGGGGTTATAAAGCAGGTCGGTTTAGTTTTAATGTTACCGGCGGGCGTTGTGAAACCTGCCAAGGAGGAGGTTTACGAGTGATTGAAATGACCTTTCTTCCCGATGTATATGTAGAGTGCGAAACCTGCCAAGGAAAGCGTTTTAATCGTGAAACATTAGAAATTAGATATAAAGGAAAAAGTGTCAGTGATGTGTTAAATATGACCATTGATGATGCTGTAGAATTTTTTGAAAATATTCCTAAAATTTATAATAAATTAAAAACCATTAAAGATGTTGGTTTAGGTTATATAACTTTAGGACAGCAAAGTACCACCCTTTCTGGTGGGGAAGCTCAACGTATAAAACTAGCTACAGAACTAAGTAAACGCGATACTGGGAACACCTTTTATATTCTTGACGAACCCACAACAGGTTTACATTTTGAAGATATTCGGGTATTAATGATTGTGCTAAATACATTAGCAAATAAAGGCAACACGGTATTAATCATTGAACACAATTTAGACGTTATTAAAACCGTTGACCATATTATTGATATTGGATATGAAGGCGGAAAAGGAGGTGGCGAAATTATTGTTGAAGGCACGCCAGAAGTGGTTGCAAACCATAAAAAAAGTTATACAGCTAAATTTCTTAAAAAGGAATTAGCGCAATTCACCATTGATAATTGATAATTGATAATTGATAATTGAAGATAAAATTTTTATACAAATAAACAGCTAAATTTGACAAAATGAGGATAGAAAAACATAGTAAAGCTTGGAATGAGATAAAAACAAATGATTCGTGGGCTATTTTTAAAATCATGGGTGAATTTGTTAATGGTTTTGAAAAGATGAGTAAAATTGGACCTTGTGTTTCCATATTCGGCTCAGCAAGAACAAAACCTGATAATGAGTATTATGTGCTTGCAGAAAAAATAGCCAAACGCATTGTAGAATCTGGTTATGGTGTAATAACTGGAGGCGGTCCTGGTATTATGGAAGCAGGTAATAAAGGGGCTCATTTAGGTGGTGGTGCTTCAGTGGGTTTGAATATAGAATTACCATTTGAGCAACATGATAACCCTTATATAGATTCTGATAAAAGCTTAGATTTCGACTACTTTTTTGTCCGTAAAGTTATGTTTGTAAAATATTCTCAAGGCTTTGTAGTAATGCCTGGTGGCTTTGGTACTTTAGACGAATTATTTGAAGCCATGACGCTAATACAAACCCACAAAATCGAAAAATTTCCCATCATTTTAGTGGGAACAAAATTTTGGGAAGGTCTTATAGATTGGATTAAATCAACACTTTTAGAATCATTTGGGAATATAAGTGCTAAAGATTTAGAATTAATTCACGTAGTAGATACTGAAGATGAAGTTGTAAATATTCTTGACTCATTCTATAATGGATCTGAATTAAGTCCTAATTTCTAAAAAATCCAGTTCACCAACTAAACGTTAAACATAAACTGAAAAAATGCCTCTTTAATTTTATTATATTGCAGCGCATCATAGATTATTAACCTTTTTAATGTTTAAATAATAAATTGAAATTACGTCTTTTCATTTGTGCTATATATGCTCTTGTATGTTATTCAGGCTTTGGTCAAAATAAAATTGATCTTAAGGCCGATTTTGATATTGAAAATAGGCAAATAAAAATATCGCAGACCATTCAGTATCAAAACACAACACAAGATGAGTTACAAACCATTTATTTAAACGATTGGAATAATAGCTACTCTACAAAAAAAACGCCTTTAGCGCTGCGAAAAGCTGACGAATACAAAAATGAATTTCATTTAGCCAAAAACGAAGAAAGAGGATTTTCAGTTATAACATCCATTAAACAAAATGGTGAAAATTTGGTGTTTCAACAATTAAAGAACCAAATAGATATTATTGAAGTTCAACTAAAAAACCCATTAAAACCAAACGATTTTTATTCACTTCAATTAGAATATTTAGTTCAAATACCAAGTGATAAATTTACAAATTATGGTGCTACCGATACAGGCGATTTAAACTTAAGGTATTGGTATATAACCCCTGCTATCTATAATGGCGCGTGGCAGTATTACAGCAATAAAGATTTAGACGATTTATTTATTCCTTCTGCCCATGTTAATCTTGAAATTATATTTCCTAGAGACTACTTTTTAACTTCAGAATTAGATGTAAGCAATTCCTACCAATCATCTATAAAACAACATGTTACACTAAACGGTGTGAATACTTTAAACAATAAATTATTTTTAAGTAAAATTCCAAGTTTTAACACGATTCAAACGGATGGGTTTTCTATTGTATCTAACATTAATAATGAAGAATTAGAAATGATAGACAAAGTTTTAATCACTGAGAGAGTGACAAAATTTATTCAAGAAAAATTTGGCAATTATCATCATAAAAAACTGCTTTTAACCGAAATAGACTATAATAAAGATCCCATTTATGGTTTAAATTTTTTACCAAAATTCATTAAACCTTACCCCAATCATTTCCAATATGAATTAAAATTACTTAAAGTAGCGCTACATAATTATTTAGAGAATACTCTTATTATAAATCCTAGAACCGACCAATGGCTATTAGATGGTATCCAGATTTATTATTTAATGAATTATGTTGATAAACATTATCCTGATATGAAATTTTTAGGGTCGTTAGCCGGATTTTGGGGTATCCGTTCGTTCCATGCTGCAGACATGAAATTTAATGATAAGTATATTCTAGCGTATATGCTTATGGCAAGAACCAATATAGATCAAGCATTAACCATCCCTAAAGATTCTTTATTAAAATTCAATAATAGCATCGCCAATAAATATAAAGCGGGTGTGGGATTAAAGTATTTAGACGATTTTATTAACCATGATGTTGTTGAAAATAGCCTGTCATCTTTCGTTGTTGAAAACAAGTTAAAACCAGTAACTACTAAAGATTTTGAAACCTATATAAAATCTAGAACCAATAAAAACATTGATTGGTTTTTTACCGATTTCTTAAACACTCGAAAAAAAATAGATTTCCAAATAAAAAAGGTTAAAAAAACTACAGACTCCATAACCATAACCATTAAAAATAAGCGCGATACTAGCGTGCCTATTTCGTTATATACCTTAAATAACGATAGCATTATCTCAAAAACATGGATTGAGAATGTTGTAAAAAGTAAAACACTCACCATTCCTCGAAATGGCGCAAACAAGCTTGTTTTAAATTATAATAATGTTATTCCTGAAATTAATGAACGTGATAATTGGAGGTCGTTAAAAGGATTCTTTTTTAATAATAAACCATTGCAATTTAGACTTTTTAAGGATATTGAAGATCCCAATTATAACCAAGTGTTTTTTATGCCCATTGCAGAATTCAATAATATTTATGATGGTTTTACTCTTGGTTTGAAAATTTATAATAAGACTATTCTAAGAAAGCCGTTTAATTATAAATTTGAACCTCAATACTCATTTAAATCAAAAGCCATTACAGGGTCTGCCTTTGCTTCAATGACTCATTATTTAGAGAATAGCAACCTTCAATCTGTTAGTTATGGTATTGGTGGAGGCTACACATCTTATGCTGATGGCTTATTTGTTAAACAAATAACACCTACTTTATTGCTGCTATTTAGACAAAAAGATGATTTTCGATCAAATAAAAGACAGGCGCTTTCGCTTAAGTATATTGATATAAATAGAGATAAAGATGCCAATAATATTTTAACTAGCTCTAATCCAAATTATAGTGTGTTAAATGCACGTTATATTCACTCTAACGACAACCTAATTAAGTTTAGTAAGTGGGAAACCGATTTACAAATTGCAAAAACCTTTAGTAAGGTTTCCTTTAATTATGAATACAGACGCTTATTTGAAAATAACAGACAATTAAATTTACGCTTTTTTACAGGAGCCTTTTTAAAAAACAACAACGATCCCAATTCAGACTATTTTAGCTTTGCACTGGACAGACCAACAGATTATTTATTTGAATACCCTTATTTAGGAAGGTCGGAATCATCAGGAATTTTTAGTCAACAATACATAGATGCCGAGGGGGGATTTAAATCAAAATTAAATACACCTTTTGCTAATCAATGGATTTCAACGGTAAACGTAAGTACGACCTTGTGGAAATATGTACTCATTTACGGAGATTTAGGGCTTGTAAAAAATAAATTTTACAATCCAAAGCTTGTTTACGATTCGGGTATTAGAATTAATTTAGTTACCGATTATTTTGAAGTTTATTTTCCTCTATATTCAAACTTAGGGTGGGAAGTTGGGCAACCAAACTACGATCAGAAAATTAGATTTAAGTTTACTGTAGACCCACAAGCCCTTTTTGGCTTGTTCAGACGCAGATGGTATTAAGCGTTAATCTATTATATAATTATCATCAAAATAAACGTTTCTCTAATTAATTCGTAATTAAATTTATTAATACCAGATATTTTTAAGGATTTAATAATTACATGTTCGTAAATTTAATTGTAAATCCCATAAACTTTAACTACTTTTGTACAAGCTAAAGCATTCCGATTTATGCATACCATACCAGATTTGAAAAACAAATTATCATTTGAAGATTTTAAGACTGAAGTTTTAAACGACTACCAAATAGCGGTTAGAAGTAGAGAATGCAGTTTATTAGGCCGAAGAGAGGTTTTGACTGGTAAAGCGAAGTTTGGAATTTTTGGCGACGGCAAAGAAGTTCCACAATTAGCTATGGCAAAAGCCTTTTTAAAAGGAGATTGGCGCTCGGGATACTATCGCGATCAAACATTTATGATGGCAATAGGTGAATTAACCATTACGCAATTTTTTGCTGGTTTATACGCTAACACAAGTCTAGAATTAGAACCCATGTCATCAGGTCGCCAAATGGGAGGCCATTTTGCAACCCATAGTCTTAAAGATGATGGAAGTTGGAAAGATTTAACCAAACAATACAATTCTAGTGCAGACATCTCCCCTACTGCGGGACAAATGCCACGTTTATTAGGTTTAGCTCAAGCCTCAAAAATTTTCAGACAAGTAGAAGGTATTAACACTTCTAACTTTTCGATTAACGGAAATGAAATCGCCTGGGGAACTATTGGAAATGCCAGTACCAGCGAAGGTTTGTTCTTTGAAACCATAAATGCCGCAGGTGTTTTACAAGTACCTTTAATTATTAGTGTTTGGGATGACGAATATGGTATTTCAGTTCACGCAAAACATCAAACAACTAAAGAAAATATTTCTGAAATTCTTAAAGGCTTTCAAAGAGAAAACGATCAAAAAGGATTCGAAATACTTCGCGTAAAAGGTTGGGATTATCCCAATTTAGTAGAAACCTATCAGGAGGCAGCATTAATTGCAAGAGAAGAACATGTTCCCGTTTTAATTCATGTTTTAGAGTTAACACAACCACAAGGTCACTCCACCTCTGGTTCGCACGAGCGTTATAAAAATGCAGAACGTTTAGCTTGGGAAACTAAGCTCGACTGCAATAAAAAAATGCGCGAATGGATTATTGAAAGTGGCATTGCAACAAACGAAACACTTGTTGAGTTTGAAAGAGCCATAAAACGAGAGGTTAAAGACGCCAAAAAAAATGCATGGGACACCTTTTTAAGACCCATTGTAAAAGAACAACAGGAGTTAATTTTAATTTTAAAAGAAGTGGCTTCGGTTAGTGTAAATGGTGTTTTTATTGAGAAATCAAAAGACAGTTTAGCTTCTATTAGCGAACCAACTCGAAAAGATATACTATCCATAGCTAGGAAAGTACTTGTGCAGCTCATTGGGGAATCATCCTTAGAAAAAGAGCAACTTAATAATTGGATTGATACCATTATTAAAAAATGTCAACCTTATTTTAGTTCTCATCTATATTCTGAGACGCATCGATCTAATGTTCTTATAAAAGAAGTGAAACCTTCTTATGATGACGATGCGGCTTACGTAGATGGTCGTGTTATTCTTCGAGATAATTTTGATAGCATTTTTCACAACCATCCAGAAGCCCTCATTTTTGGAGAGGATACTGGAAAGATTGGTGATGTAAATCAAGGATTAGAAGGATTACAAGAAAAATATGGCGAATTAAGAGTTGCCGATACGGGTATTAGAGAAGCAACCATTATAGGTCAAGGCATTGGCATGGCATTACGTGGTTTACGCCCTATTGCAGAAATTCAGTATTTAGATTACATACTTTACGCTATTCAAATTATTAGCGACGATTTAGCAACTACTCAATATAGAACTAAAGGAAAACAAAAAGCACCGCTAATTATTCGAACACGCGGACACAGACTTGAAGGTATTTGGCATTCGGGTTCTCAAATGGGCGGTATTTTAAATTTGGCAAGAGGCATTAATCTTTTAGTGCCAAGAAACATGACTAAAGCAGCGGGATTTTATAATACGCTTTTAACAGGAGACGACCCTGCTATTATTATTGAATGTCTTAATGGTTACAGGCTTAAGGAAAAAATGCCTAATAATTTAAGCACTGTTAAAACCCCCATTGGCGTTGTTGAAACCGTAAAAGAAGGCAAAGATATTACATTGGTTTCTTATGGTTCTACATTGCGTATTGTTGAACATGTAGCTAAAGATTTAATGGCTCTTGGTATTGATGCTGAGGTGATTGACGTACAGTCTTTATTGCCTTTTGATTTGAATCACGATATATCCAAAAGCATTAAAAAAACCAATCGGGTTATGATTATAGACGAAGATGCTCCTGGTGGCGCTTCGGCTTATATTTTGAATGAAATATTGAACACTCAAAATGCCTATCAATATTTAGACAGTCAACCCAAAACACTCACCTCCAAAGAACACAGACCGGCGTACGGAAACGATGGTGATTATTTCTCAAAACCTTCTTTTGAAGATATTTTTGAAGCCATTTATGCCGTAATGCGCGAAGTGAAACCTAGTGAGTTTCCTAAATTGAGATAACGAACCACTTTTTTAATAGACTAAAAGATGGCAAAATTTGTGCTAATTCATTACGCTATTTTCTATTCAGAGAATTAATGTAGATTTGTGATATTCGTGTCAATAAAACTTTTAGAGGCCAAAAACAAATCAAACCTTCCAAATGAAAGCAGTAACACTCAAAGAAATTAAACAAGAATTAAATACGCTTTCAACAGATGATGTACAGGAATTGTGTCTTCGTTTGTCCCGTTTTAAAAAAGAAAACAAAGAACTCCTCACCTATTTGCTTTTTGAATCTCATAATGAAGAAAGGTATATTGAATCGGTTAAATCCTATATAGATGAACAATTTGAATTAATAAACACCAGCAGTTATTTCTATATACGGAAAAGTGCTCGTAAAATCTTAAGTAATACAAAAAAGTACGTTCGATATTCCCAAAACAAAGAAACCGAAGTGGCATTGCTTTTATATTTTTGCCAAAAACTTAAAGATTTCTCACCTAGTATAATATACAGCTTACAGTTGCAAAACATGTATAACCGCCAACTGCTTTTAATTAAAAAATTGGTTGCTACTTTTCATGAAGATTTACAGTATGATTTTAATTTGATGTTGGAAGCATTGTAATTTTATTAAATTATTCCTTCAAAAGCTTGCCTACAAACCCTTCAAATTCGCTCTTAAACTCATTATATTTAGTTCCAGTTGCTGGTCCGTTAAAACCAGTATGAATTTTTCTAACAACTCCCGTTTTATCAATAAAAATGGTTGTTGGATACGATAAGATGTGGTTGAGCATTGGCAATTTTTCTTGTGCAATTAGTTTGTTAGTTGTACCATATTGAGCCAATAATATTGGATATTCGATGCCAACTTTATTTTTTAAACGCATTATACCATAAAAAGCCTTTTCCTGGGTTTTAGCATATTCAAAAGCTAAAGCCACTATTTCAATATCTTTGTCTGTATTATTTTTATAAAACTCTGAATAAAATTTACTTTCATCTAAACAATTTGGACACCAGGTTCCCATTATTTGTACTAATACCACTTTATCTTTAAAACGGGCATCGGTTAAAGAAATAATTTTGCCGTTTTCGTCTGGAAATGAAAATTCAACAGAAGAATAACCTTCTTTTAAAAAAGTTAACTCATTTTCGTTTGGTAATTCAAATGTCACATTTCGTTTTGCAACAAAAGGTTCCTGCCAATGGTTTCCCGAATAAAACTGTCCAACCATAGTGCTATCCGTCACAGTAGCAGTAAATAAAAAGGCATGTGCGCCGTCAAAAGTAGATAGCTTAAGTTTATTACCATCTACAACGCCTTCTAAATAGCGGTAATCGCCGGTTGTTGTTCTAAATGTACCGGTTACCTTATTTCCAATTTGATTAAAAATACCCTTGGCCATATATGTGTCTGCCTCAGATTCTGGACTAAAAACAGTTTCCCAGTTTCCTGAAATTTCATTTTTAGGTATTTCGCTATCAACATCAAATCTCGTATTTAAATGTCCTTTTGTGCTAAAAGGAACTACCCTATTTAAACTTTCGTTTATAAAAAATCCTTTTAAATTGGTGTTATTAGATAGTTTCGCAATTATATACCCTTCAAAAGTTGGCATATTTATAAGCACCGAGTCATTTTTATAAGTTATATCGGCAATGCTAATAATTTCATCAGCATTAAAAATATTAAGTGTATTTGATGATGTTACTTCAAAATTAAAAGGTAAATCTAAAGAATCATTCACTTTTAAAAGCGCTCTGTAATAGCCTGCTTCTAGTTTATTTATCCTAACATCATCTTTGCAACCTAAAATTAAAAACAGAGCTAAAACTATCAATAATTGCTTCATACTATTTATTTTGAATACCATTATTCGAAATAACAACAATATCCTAACAAAAAAAAGTAATTAATATTCTTTTAGTGTTCATAAATTATAACCCAATGTTTGAATGCTAGCAGCAATATTTTATCTTTGCACACTTAAATAGCAAATGGTTTATGAAGATTTCATACAATTGGTTAAAACAATTTATAAAGATTGATTGGACACCGGAACAAACAGGTGAATTACTTACAGATTTAGGGTTGGAAGTTGAAGGTATTGAGGCGTATCAATCGGTTAAAGGCGGATTGGAAGGTGTGGTTGTAGGCGAGGTTTTGACCTGTATTCTTCACCCGAATGCAGATAAATTAAAAATAACGACTGTTGATATAGGTAAAGAAACGCCGTTGCAAATTGTTTGTGGCGCACCTAATGTTGCTGCAGGCCAAAAAGTACCTGTTGCCACAATTGGCACCACTTTGTATACTGAAATAGGCGAAGCGTGGACCATTAAAAAAGGAAAAATTCGGGGTGAGGAAAGTCATGGTATGATTTGCGCTGAAGACGAACTTGGTTTAGGAAAATCACATGATGGTATTATGGTTTTAGATGCCAAATTAAAAGTTGGTACCCCAGCTGCTGATATTTTTGATGTTGAAAACGACCATGTTTTTGAAATTGGATTAACGCCAAATAGAGCAGATGCCATGAGCCATTTAGGTACAGCCCGGGATTTAAAGGCTGGATTGATTCAAAAAGAAATAAGTTTAGAGTTTATAACCCCTTCGGTTAGTGCGTTTCATGTGGATAACCGTTCGTTAAGAATGGACGTTGATGTCGAAAATAAAGAATTGGCGCCACGCTATTGTGGTGTTACAATTTCTGGGATCACAGTTAAAGTGTCGCCTGTTTGGTTGCAACATCGCTTAAAAGCTATTGGTTTAAAACCGATTAACAATATTGTAGATGCTACAAATTATGTTTTACATGATTTAGGACAGCCATTGCATGCTTTTGATGCTGCAAAAATTTCAGGAAATAAAATTGAAGTTAAAACACTAGCTAAAGGTACAAAGTTTAAAACTTTAGATGGTGTAGATCGTGAGTTGCACGAAGACGATTTAATGATTTGTGATGCGGAAAAACCTATGTGTATTGCTGGTGTTTTTGGTGGAATGCATTCAGGCGTTTCAGAAGGTACAACAAGTATATTTTTAGAAAGTGCTTATTTTAATCCGGTAAGTGTTCGTAAATCGGCGAAACGTCATGGTTTAAATACCGATGCGTCCTTTAGATTTGAACGCGGTGTAGACCCAAACATTACCGAATACGCTTTAAAACGAGCCGCTATATTGATAAAAGACATTGCTGGTGGTGAAATTACAAGTGATATTGTTGATATTTATCCCAATAAAATTGAAAATTTTCAAGTACGCTTAAGTTTTGAAAACGCTGAGAAATTAATTGGAGAAGAAATTCCGAAAGAAATCATTAAACGTATTTTAACGTCTTTAGAAATTAAAGTGAATAACGTTACCGAAACAGGATTGGGTTTGATGGTGCCTGCCTATAGAAACGATGTACTTCGTGAGGCTGATATTATTGAAGAAGTATTGCGGGTTTACGGTTACAACAATATTAAAACTACTGAAAAGCTAAACGCCTCCATTTCTAATTCAACACGATTTGAAGATCATAAGATTCAAAATCTGGTTGGTAATCAATTAGCATCTCAAGGTTTTTTTGAAATACTTTCTAACTCTCTTACAACACCTAACTATCTGGCATTGAGTGAACAACTAAAAGAAGACCATAATATTACTATTTTAAACCCTTTAAGTGGCGATTTGTCTGTTTTAAGACAGTCGTTACTATTTTCCGGATTGGAAGCTGTTTCCTTTAATATCAATAGAAAACGCTCTGATTTAAAGTTGTTTGAATTTGGAAAAACATACCACGGTTACAACGATAAACGTGAAGAAAACAAACATTTGTCAGTGTTTGTTACAGGTAACCAACATACTGAAATCTGGAATTCTACTAATAAAAAAAGTAATTTCTTCTTCCTTAAAGGAAATATTATGAGTGTTTTAGAACGATTAGGTATTTCAAGATTTAACGAGTCTCCAATACAAAATGATTTGTTTAGCGAAGGTCTAAGTTTCGGACTTGGTAAAATAAAATTGGTAGATTTTGGGTTGATTAAGAAACCTGTTTTAAAGCATTTTGATATAGTGCAAGACGTGTTATTTGCTGATTTTAATTGGGATGCCATTTTAGATGTGGTTAAACGCAGTAGTATTTCATTTAAAGCGATTCCTAAATATCCTTCGGTGCGTCGTGATTTTGCTTTATTAATTGATGACAAAGTGACTTTTGAATCAATTTATAAAATTGCAAAACAAAGCGAGAAACAACTATTAAAAAGCGTCAATCTGTTTGATGTGTATCAAGGTAAAAATTTACCAGTTGGCAAAAAAAGTTATGCCGTTAGTTTTACATTACAAGATGAAAACAAAACGCTTACTGATAAACAAATAGATAAAATAATGAAGACCCTACAAACCCAGTTTGAAAGCCAATTGGGTGCCGAATTGAGGTAATGGGCTGTTAAAAATAAAAACTTTTAACTCTTTAAAATTTATGTTTCAAGTTTTCGATTTTTCGATTTTTCAGCTTATATTTTGTATCTTTAAGAGAACCTTTAAAATTTTATGTTATGAAAGATTCAAATTACGAAAAAATATTTACAGGAAACTTTGCTGTTGTTCGGAGAATTGAAATGGAATTAAATGCTTTAGACATTAATCCCATAATTAAAGATCAATCTGAATCTGCTATATTAGGTGGTTTTGGTGGTACATTCGCACCAGATTTCCAGGAAGTATTTGTCCATAAAGACGAACTCGATAGGGCTTCTGAAATTGTAAACAATATAACTTCAAAACTGGAATCATAATTTAAAATATGATTGAATAAAAAAAGGAGCGATTTATAAAAATTTCGCTCCCTTTTTTTTATTTAACATCCACTATGCTGTAATTGAATACATTTTGTTACGTAGTTCTTTTATTTTAGGGTCTTGCATATACTCATCGAACGTGGTATATCTATCAATAACGCCATTTGGTGTTAGCTCTAAAACTCTATTGGCAATGGTTTGCGCAAATTCATGATCGTGCGTTGTAAAAAGCATAGTGCCTTTAAAGTTGGTCAGCGAGTTGTTAAACGCCGTAATACTCTCTAAATCCAAATGGTTTGTTGGTTCATCCAACATTAATACATTGGCTCTTACCATCATCATTCTACTTAGCATACAACGCACCCTTTCGCCTCCAGAAAGTACATTCGATTTTTTAAGGGCTTCTTCGCCGCTAAAA
>JBNMNO010000040.1:0-21284 GCA_051275695.1 Mariniflexile sp. | reverse complement strand
ATATCACTTTTAAATGGGTACCAATTTAATGAAACTGGCATATTAAATGAAACGACAGTCACAAGGCCATCGTACGATAAAACCAAAAAAGACGTGTTATTAAATCATGCTATTTACACTCAAATTAAATTTAACAAAGGCAGCACTTTTTTTAGAATGGGAGTTAGGGTTAATTATTTTCAAAAATTTGAAAAGGCATTAATTGAGCCTCGATTAAATATAAGACAAAAAGTATCAAATCAGTTCGCCATAAAATTAGAAGGTGAATTTAAAAATCAATCTGCCACTCAAATTGTAGACTTTGAGGATGATTTTTTAGGAGTTGAAAACAGGCGTTGGATTTTGGCTAATGAGAAAAACTCTTCAGATCCCAATGATAGAAATATACCAATTTCAGAAAGCAAACAAGGTTCGTTGGGGTTTGAGTTTAATCAAAACAACTTAAATATTGATATTTCAGGATTTTATAAAACTGTTGAAGGTATTACAGCGAGTAATCAAGGATTCTATAATAATTTTCAATATGTAAATGCTATAGGTGATTATACCGCAAAAGGGCTTGAGTTTTTAGCCAACAAAACGGCAAAAAGCTATAGTGCATGGATAAGTTATTCTTATTCAATTAATGATTATAAGTTCGAAACCTTTACGCCTTCGGTATTTCCAAACAATGTAGATATCAGGCATTCTATTTCTATTGGATTCAATTACGATATTTTAGATAACTTAAAAATATCTGTTGGTGGTATGTGGCGTTCAGGAACTCCTTTTACATCGCCTAAAGAAGGGGATGAAACCGTTAAATCGGGAACTAAAACTTTTGTAAATTATGGTGTGCCTAATAGCAAAAGCCTTGATGCTTTTAAACGTTTAGATGCTTCGTTAAGTTATAAGTTTAATATGTATCAATCATTAAAGGCGACTTTAAGAGTTGGAGTAATTAATGTAACAAATTCTAAAAATATAATAAATCGTTATTACAAAGTAAACCCAAACGATTCCGAATCTACCATTCAAATAAATAACCCTTCTATAAGCTTAACTCCGAATATGAGTTTTAGAGTAGGTTTTTAGGCTTATTTCAAAAAAAAACCGTTTAAAAGCGTTTTATTTCGACAAAATGTTTATTTATGCCGTTTTTTCTATATATTTGTTAATCCAAATTTACTATACTATGAAAAAGATAATCCTACTTATGTTGTTGTGTATTTCAACAATTTCTTTAAAAGCTCAAAATGATTTAGATGTACTTCTTGCCGCTGGGGTAGAAGATGCACAACGCTTTGCTAATGATTATTTAGCACCTGGTACAAATGGACTTATGCACAGTATGAATGCCAGTTGGTTTAATACTGCGGACGCAAAACCTTTAGGTGGTTTTGAAATTTCTATAATTGTTAATGCCACTTCAGTAAAAAAGGAAAACAAATCATTTTTAATGAATACCAGTTTATATAATAATGTGCAGTTTGCTCAAGGACCAAGTTCTCAAACGGTGGCCTCAGTTTTAGGAACAAACAAACCCGACGTAGTCGTTGAGATTACATATGATGATCCAATTTTTGGAAATCAAACTCAAGAAATAACATTACCAACAGGATTGGCTGAAGCTAATATTAACTTGTTGCCAACAGCTTTTATCCAAGGAGCATTGGGGCTAAGTAAAGGTTTGGAAATTAAAGCGCGTTTTGTGCCAAAAATTAAGACTGATGATGTTGACTTAAGTATGTATGGCGCTGGTTTACAAGCTGAATTTACTAAATGGTTGCCAGCAGATAAATTATTGCCAGTAGCTATTTCCGGATTAATAGCTTACACACGTTTAGATGCCACTTATAATTTTACCAATTCATCTGGAATTGAAGGTGAAAACCAGAAATTGGAAAATGCGACGAATACGTGGTTGTTTCAATTAATTGCATCAACCAAATTACCAGTTATTAATTTTTATGGAGGTATTGGTTATATTAAAGGTACATCAGATTCAGATTTGTTAGGTACTTATAGAGTTTCGAACGGTTTATTAACATCAAGCGATATTGTAGATCCGTTTTCTGTGTCTAGTGATGTTTCTTCGGTGCGTGGCACTATTGGAACCAAATTAAAATTAGGTTTTTTTAGATTAAATGCTGAATACCATCTATCAGAATTTAACGCTTTTTCAGTAGGTATAAATTTTGGTTTTAGATAATCGATACTATTTTAAAAAATAAAAAAAAATATTCATATATAAAAATTGTTTTAGTTTTAGTTAGTTTAATTAGTTGTTTAAAAAGTGCATGATTTAATCCTGCACTTTTTTTATTATAACCATATTAATTTGTAATTTTGGTGAACTAAAATCATATAACTTTTGCTGTTATAATCTGAAGTTTGCAAAACAAATTAGTATCACAATATTTATACAATTAAAAAAATCATTAAAATCTAAAACATGAAAGTAACAGTAGTAGGTGCAGGAGCAGTAGGCGCAAGTTGTGCAGAATACATTGCCATTAAGAATTTCGCTTCAGAAGTTGTTTTATTAGATATTAAAGAAGGGTATGCCGAAGGTAAAGCCATGGATTTAATGCAAACAGCCTCATTAAACGGGTTTGATACTAAAATTACAGGTATTACAAATGATTATAGCAAAACAGCAAATAGCAATATTTGCGTTATAACTTCTGGAATTCCGCGTAAACCAGGTATGACTCGCGAAGAATTAATAGGTATTAATGCCGGCATTGTAAAAACTGTGTCTTCAAGTTTAATTCAACATTCTCCAAATACTATTATTATAGTCGTTAGTAATCCTATGGATACTATGGCATATTTAGTTCATAAATCTACTAACATACCTAAAAGCAGAATTATTGGAATGGGTGGTGCTTTAGATTCTGCACGTTTTAAATACAGATTAGCAGAAGCTTTAGGCGGTCCAATTAGCGATGTAGACGGCATGGTTATAGGTGGACATAGCGATACAGGTATGATTCCTTTAACTCGTTTAGCAACAAGAAATGGTGTGCCCGTTTCTGACTTTTTAAATGAAGATAGATTAAACCAAGTGAAAGAAGACACTAAAGTTGGTGGTGCTACATTAACAAAATTATTAGGTACTTCCGCTTGGTACGCTCCAGGAGCAGCAGTAAGTTCATTGGTGCAGGCTATTGCTTGCGACCAAAAGAAAGTTTTTCCTTGCTCAGTATTGTTAGAAGGAGAATATGGTTTTAATGATATCTGTCTTGGTGTACCAGTAGTTTTAGGTAAAAATGGTATTGAAGAAATTATTAGTATATCGCTAAACGATGCTGAAAAAGCTAGTATGATAGAAAGTGCACAAGGCGTTAGAAGTGTTAACGAATTGTTGTAATTTTTAGAATAATTAATTTAAAATAGATAATTAAATAAAGACTGTAGAAATACAGTCTTTATTTTTATATTTGGCGCATGAAAACGAAATGGTACTTTGGTGCTTTAATAATTGTAATGACACTGTTAGGTGTTTATCAGAATACAATTTCTGAACCTAATCAGGAAATTGTATTAAAGTTTACAGATGTTGATATCACATCTGAGGAAGCTCAAAGTACAATCTCACTGGTGAAAGAACAATTGCAAGCCATTGGAGTTGATATTGTTCAAGTACAAGAATTAAAAGCAGGCCAACTTAAAATAGCCTATTTCAGTACTGCCGACGTTGCAAGTATAAAAGAAATACTTTCTAAAGGGAAAAATCTGAAAATTGGATACACATCCAATAATCAAGATGAAAATACTTCAGGGGTACCTTCCCATAAAAAATCAAAAAGATATAAACTGGATGTTTATGAAATCCATAAAAGCACCGATTTCGCATCAGGCTTAGATGGAAAATTGGTATTAAACCCAAAACTGGATTATAATAGATTTTATAATCCGAATATCATTGTTTTAAATAATGACATAGACGCTAAGGGTGGAAATGCAATAATAAAAGTAGCATTCAAATTATATGTTACTATTGCCATAGCCATAGATAATACTTCACGTAATATACCCGAAGTCAGGGCAGGACCTACTACTACTAACGAAAGGGCATAAATAATAACTTAACTTATTATTTTTTAAACAAACATAATTTCAATTAAACATAAAAACAAACTGTTAAATAACAAAGTAACTTTTTTTTTGGTTGCTTAAAATTTTGACATAAAATAACAGAGAAATGCAAAATAAAGGATTAGTAAAATTATTTGCTATTTTATTCGGGTTGGTAAGTATTTATCAATTATCGTTTACATTCAAATCGAATCAAATAGAGAAAAAAGCAGAAGAAATTGCTATTAACAAATTTTCTGATAAAGAACCAGATTACCGTGCAAAGCGAAGTGCAGAAGAAGCTAGCTACTTAGAATCAGTTGCAACAGACACCGTTTTTAACATTGGTATTGCAAAATTCACCTATAATGATGTGAAAGCTAAGGCCATGAATTTAGGTCTTGACTTAAAAGGAGGTATTAATGTTATTCTTCAGGTTTCTGTAAAAGACATATTAAAAGGATTGGCCAACAATACCAAAAGCCCTGTATTTAATAAGGCTTTGAGTGATGCTGAAGAGCTTCAAAAAAATAGCCAAAACACCTATTTAGAAGATTTTTTCTTATCATTTGATAAAATTAAAGGCGAAACAAAATTAGCGTCTCCAGATATTTTCTATACGAAAGCTTTAGATGGAGAGATTGATGGAAGTATGACGGACGATGACGTTAAAAAAGTAATAGAAATTAAAATTGATGAATCAATTATTTCTGCTTTCGAAGTATTGCGTAAGCGTATTGATGAGTTTGGTGTAACATCTCCAAATATTCAACGTTTAGGATCTTCTGGTCGTATTTTAGTTGAATTACCAGGCGTTAAAGATGTTGAACGTGCTACAAGTTTACTTCAAAGCACAGCACAATTGGAGTTTTGGGATGCTTATAAAGGAGAGGCATTCTTTAGCTTTATAGGGCAAGCTAACGAGGTTTTAAAAGAAACTACTGAGGTTAAAAAAGACACACTTGCAGTAGAAAGTCAGGATGAAGAAGATGCAAAAAGCTCAGTTATCGATGATCTTTTGGGTGAAGCAGCTACAGATTCTACAGCTGTACAAACTGTAGATCCACTTTTAGGTTTAATTCGCGGTCAAGGTTATCAAGGCGGTCCTGTTATAGCGCAATTCGAAATTAAAGATAAGGCAACCGTTCTTAATTATTTAAACGAACCAAAAGTAAGAGCTTTACTTCCTGCTGAAATGCGTTATACTAAATTTGTTTTTGGCAAACCAGAAAAAGATAGTGAAATAATAGACTTATATGCTTTAGTTGGTAATAGAGATAATATGCCTCAATTAAGTGGTGCTGTTGTAACCGATGCACGTAATGCCTTTGGACCAACAAACAAACCAACAGTATCTATGCAAATGAATGCTAAAGGTGCTAAGATTTGGGAAGAAATGACTGGTAAAGCATATACGCAAGGAAGCCAAATTGCCATTGTTTTAGATGATGTTGTTTATTCTGCTCCAGGTGTAACAACGGGCGCTATTTCTGGTGGAAATTCAGAAATTTCAGGAAACTTTACGTTAAACGAAGCGGTCGATTTAGCAAACGTATTACGCGCAGGTAAGTTACCGGCATCGGCAGATATTATTCAAAGTGAAGTAGTAGGGCCCTCTTTAGGACAAGAGGCTATTGAAAGCGGTACAAATTCATTCCTAATTGCTTTAGTACTGGTATTAGTTTGGATGGTACTTTATTATGGAAAAGCGGGTAGTTTTGCTGATATTGCCATGACTTTAAACATCTTATTAATCTTTGGTATTTTGTCTGGCTTAGGAGCTGTATTAACATTGCCTGGTATTGCGGGTATCGTACTTACCATTGGTATGTCGGTAGATGCAAACGTAATTATATTTGAACGTATCCGTGAAGAAATTGCTAAAGGTAAAGGACAAAAAGAAGCTGTTCAAGACGGATTTAGTAATGCCTTATCATCAATTTTAGATGCCAATATTACAACAGGATTAACAGCTTTAATACTGTTCGTTTTCGGTACGGGACCTATTAAAGGGTTCGCTACCACCTTATTAATTGGTATTGGTACGTCATTGTTTACTGCTATTTTTATTACCAGATTAATTGTTGACTGGTATGTGAACAGAGGAGGTAAATTAGATTTTTCTACAAAACTTACTAAAAACTTGTTTAGAAATATAAATATCGAATTCTTAAAGAAACGTAAAGTTGCTTATATCATTTCTGGAGCTTTTATTCTTGTAAGTTTAGGTTCGTTGTTTACAAATAGTTTAGATCAAGGAGTCGATTTTGTGGGTGGTAGAACGTACCAGGTACGTTTCCCACAGGACGTAAATGCTTCTGAAATCACTGCAACTTTGGTGGGTGCTTTTGGTAGTGCCGATGCTAAAACATTTGGTGATGCCAATCAGTTAAAAATAACGACTAAATATAAAGTTAACGATTCTGGAGCTGAGGTTGACGAGGCTATCCGAAAAACGTTATACACATCATTACAACCACATTTAGAAGGTCTTTCATATGAAGATTTTATCAACGAATCGGAGGCTAAATCTGTTGGTTTAATGAAATATTACAAAGTAAGTCCTACCATTGCCGATGATATTAAACAAGCATCGTTCTGGGCAATTTTGGGCTCATTAATAGTCGTGTTCCTTTATATATTATTGCGTTTCAAAAAATGGCAATTCTCACTTGGTGCGGTTGCGGCAGTTTTTCATGACGTGTTAATTGTACTGGGTGTATTCTCCTTAACCTATAAGTTTATGCCATTTAGTATGGAAATAGATCAAGCATTTATTGCGGCCATATTAACGGTAATCGGGTATTCATTGAATGATACCGTAATTGTATTCGATAGGGTAAGAGAATATTTTAACGAACACACCACTTGGAATTTTGATAAGGTGGTAGACGTATCATTAAGTAGTACTTTGGGTAGAACTTTAAATACATCAACAACTACATTGGTGGTTTTATTAGCCATCTTTATTTTTGGAGGTGAATCTATTAGAGGGTTTATGTTTGCATTAATAGTAGGTATAGTAGTAGGAACCTACTCATCATTATTTATTGCAACCCCATTAATGTATGATACTATCAATAGAGTAAACAAAAAAATAAAGAAAGACTAACTAGTTATTTTTTCTTTTATAAAAGCCTATCATCTTAGTGTTGATAGGCTTTTTGCTTTTAAAAAAGTTATTTCTTGGGCATTCCCCAAAAAGGTCGGGCTTTCCACTATATCTTTTTAAATCGTCATAGCGAGGACGAAGGACTAGGCAACCTGCTAATTTTTAGTTTTCCCCTAACTTTTATTACTTTAAAGTTTTAAAAAGGATGCCGCTGCAATCCCTAACGCAAAAGAGGCGCGCCAATTAAAAAGAACATCTTTAATTATATGATAAATAGTATAATGAAAAAGCCAGAAATTTACTTTGAAACGTATATACAACCAACTACTTATTTCTATACTTTTGATGAAAATTAAAGTGTTTCAAACCATTGAATTAAACCATATTCTTTTCCTGTGAAAACAAATGAACCCATCAGCAAAAAATTTCTTTTTGTATCGCGTTGGGGCGAGTCTTTAGATATTATAAATAGTATTAAATTAGAAGGTCACGATGTTAAAATGTACATTGAAGATAAAGCCTCTAAAGAAATTGGATATGGCTTTGTAAATAAAGTTACGCACTGGGAAAAGCATGTAGATTGGGCAGATATTATTGTTTTTGATTACACAGGCTATGGTAAAATTGCCAGCGAACTTAGAAGCCAAGGCAAATTGGTTATTGGTGGCACCGAGTACACCGATATGCTGGAATTGGACAGGAATTTTGGGCAGTCTGAACTCAAAAAACATAAAATTAAGGTCATTCCATTCAAAGAGTTTACGTCGTTTAATGATGCCATTCAATACATTGAAGTGAATCCGAACACCTATGTTATGAAACCTTGCGGTGAAACTCAAGAACTTAAACAATTGTTATTTGTTGGTAGCGATGACGAAGGACTGGATGTGATTCGCATACTAAAAGCCTATGAAAAATCGTGGGGTAACGATTTTGGTAACTTTCAATTACAACGAAAAGTAAAAGGAGTGGAGGTGTCTATTGCGGCTTTTTTTAACGGCAATGAATTTATTTATCCTATAAATATCACTTTCGAGCACAAAAAATTATTCCCAAAAGAGTTGGGTGTTTCTACCGGCGAAATGGGAACCAGTATGTTTTGGACCAAGGATTCACCTATTTTTGAAGCCACTTTATTAAAATTTCAAAGTACACTTGCTAAACATAACTTTATTGGGCATATAGATATTAATTGTATTGTAAATGGGAATGGTATTTATCCGTTAGAATTCACGTCCCGATTTGGTTACCCACAAATTTTTATTCAACGCGCTGGAATTAACGAGCCTATGGGCGAATTGTTTTTTAAATTGGCTTCTAAAAAGCAATTCAAAATCAATGTTAAAAAAGGATTTCAAGTAGGTGCTTTTATTGTAGTGCCACCCTTTCCTTACGACGATAAAAAAACATTCAACCTGTTTTCTAAAGATGCGGTAGTCGTATTTAAAAAGAACGGAAAAGAAGGTGTGCACCCCATGCATTTAAAAAAGGTAAACGATGAATGGTTAATTACAGGAAATACAGGAATTGCTGTTTTGGTAACAGGTCTTGGAAATACCATGAAAGACGCCCAAAAAATGATGTATAACAGAATTAGCAATGTTATAATTAATAATGCCTATTACCGTACAGATATTGGCGACCGTTGGTCTGAGGATTCCGATAAACTTTGGTCGTGGGGCTTGTTGTAATATAAATTGTAAGGTTTAAAAATGACTTTTGAAGCTTGTACCGATTGCTCCGAATTTTTCAAAATACTGCCTAAAGATTGGCAGGAAGGCATTGTGCCTTTTTGGGAAACCTATAAAGCAACCACTAAAGGATATTTACTCATAGAAAACAATCAAATAATTGCTGGAGGTTTAGTGTTTTGTACATGGCCGCCAGATATGAAGTATGCTGAAGATGAAGTTACTATTTGGATAACAAAAGGGTATTTATATGTTGGTTTTATATACGTGATTGAAGAAAGAAGGCAACAAAACTTAGGGTCTATTTGGTTGGATAATCTTAAAAAAACGTACCCAAATCAAAAATTTTGGTTAACTATTGAAGATTTAAAACTCGATACCTTTTACACTAAGAACGGCTTCAAACGGATAAAATATTTAAACAATAATGGAGTTGAAGAGGTGCTTTATGCTTTTGAAGGCTGATTTTATAGGGATGTTTAACGTTCTTGTATATGGTTTGTTGATTGGTTTAAGTAGCCAATTTAGCAAATAAAAATCGAATAGAAAATCCAATCTATTTTTTTCAAAACTTCGAGCTGTAGGTCTGAATTTATAATTCTTTTGATACTAAATACGTAGTATAAATCAAATAAAAACTTACTAATATTAAGGCTTCCCATCTGTCGAGTTTTTTTCTTTTACCAGTAAACATTGCGATTATTAAGAAAACTGTTCCTCCAATCAATATGGCGAAATCCTGATTAAAAATTTGATTATATTCTATAGGATGTATTAAAGAACTAATTGAAAGAATAAGAAGAATATTAAATATATTTGAACCAATAACATTACCAATGGCGATGTCACTATTCTTTTTAAGGGCAGCTACTATTGAAGTAATTAATTCAGGTAGTGAAGTTCCAGCAGCAATTATAGTTAACCCAATTATTTTCTGACTGATTCCTAAATCTGTTGCTATATCTATACTATTATCAACAACTAATTTTCCTCCAATAAGTAGACCGCTAAAACCAATTAAAATTAAAGTCCAAATCGTAATATTTGACTTTTGAATATAAGGAACAACCTCAATTTTTTCTGTTTTCATTTGTTTAAATATATAGTATAGAAAATATATAAAAAATAGGAGTAAAATAATGCCGTCAAGTCTTGATATTACCGAGTTTTGATTCATAAAAAAATCATTTGCAAGACCAAAAAAAATGATTGTAATTATTAATGATATTGGAATTTCTCTCCAAGCAGTTGAAGATTGCACAGTAATTGGATAAACTAAACTAGCTATTCCCAATATTATAAATAAGTTAAAATTATTGCTACCAATAATATTTGCCAACACTATATCTGATAGTCCGTCAATTGAAGCTACAGAGTTAACAACTAATTCAGGGGCGGAAGTACCGAAAGCGACAATTGTCAAACCAATTACCAAATCGGGAATATTATACTTTTTCGCCAAGCCTGATGCCCCATCAACAAGCCAATTAGCTCCAAAAATTAAACCTAAAAACCCAACAACAATTAATAGTAAGGAAACAACCATATGATTCTATATTTTTAAAATGTACCAAAGTAGCAACTTTCATTTCTAGCTTATCCAATTATTCTAAAGGAACCAATTTATGGTGATCCAAGATGTAAAACGTGTTTGGTTGTCTATAAATGAAACAAAACGATTATCCAGTCCCAATTCTATCTTGTGCTGTTCATTGATTACATAGCCTATGTTAGGAACTGCTCTTAATTCTAAATCATATACATTATCTTGAATACTATTCAGTACCTCTGTATTAAATTTGAAATAAAACTCTTTAACATCCACTTTTAGACCTGATAGTGGTATTTCCGCACTTAATCTATATCTTAATCTAAATTCAGTAGATTCAGTTGAAGAAAAGGTCTGGTCAGTAGCTATTCTGTGTGCTACTCGAAAGTTCTCTATTTTGGATTGAAATATAAATTGCTGAATTGTCCTATAGGATACTACATCAGGTTCTATTCGTGTTAAAACTCCTAAAACAACTTTTGAATTTAAACCAACTTTTCTTCCTATTAAAGCAGAAACATCACTTAATGAATATTCGTAATTAAAGGCACTACTTTGTGAAGCATTGTTTTCAAATACAAAATGTCTCGATTCAAACTTAAAATTTATTTCATACAATTTATTTATTTTGTGGTTGTAATTTATAGAGGGTAAAAAACCAGCTTTTGTTTGAGTTTGTGAACAAATGTGTTGTGAGCTAATAAGTATAAAAAATACTAATAGAAGTTTAATTCTAATATTCAAGGTGGTCGGCTTTATCTTGTATAATCTGTAAAACAGCCTGTATTTCTCCTTGTTCATTAAAGGTGATTTCATAGAGTTGTAGGTTTCCAAGAGTTTTTCCCTTTAAGACTATCTCGTAAGAAACTTTTATCAAGTCGGTTGGTTCATTTTTGTTTATTACAGTTATAATATCTTTACATCTACCTCTATAACCTATTTGGATCTTTTGGAATTTCCATTTTTGGTACATAGAATCAAGTTTATGCTCTATTTTATTATAGACTACAGGAATTATTTCTCTTTTTTTAATTACAAATTCTACGTCCTGTAATACTCCCAATGTATCAAATTCAATGCTAAATTTCTTCTTGTTGTATTTGAATTTGGCTTCAATAGTAATATCGTTAAGACTTATTTCTTTGTACCATTTTATTTTAGAATCTGAACCGATAGAATCGATAAACTCTCGTGCAGATTGAGGAATAATTTCAGACTTTATTCTATATTCTCTTTCATATTTATGCTGTGCTTTTGATACAAATGGAAAAAGTAATAAAAAGCCTATGGATAGAATTATACTTTTTGTTTTCATGAATTTATCTTGGTAGCTTTCTGTAGAAAGACGTTGTTTGGAATCATAATTTTTTCATTTGTATCTGTCTTTAAAATTACATAGAATAAGCCTATGTCTGACACTTGTCCTTTAATATCAAATTCTTTGTCAATAATCGTAACAGATTCTCCCAATTTAACAGGATGGCTAATAAATATGATTATGGCTGACGATATGTTTGAAAGTATTGACCATTGGGCAACCAATGCAATCCCTATAACTGTGAGAATAGAAGTAATGAAAGTCAAAATATTTGTCTGCTCAACACCCCAAATTGCTATTAACAAAATTACAAGGGTTATAAAAATAAATAAATTGATAGATTTTAGTATGGGTCTAATTCTGAATTTTGAATAGTCGTATTTTTTCTGAATTTTTGCAAGTAGTTTTATTGACACAAATCTTAAAATAAAGAACGAAGTTATCGCGATTGTTGTTTCTATAAATCTAATATCCATAAGGGGTTATTTTAATTTTCATCTTTACACTTAAAACTAATAATAGCTTTTCAGATTTGGATTCATGTTCTTCAATTTCTACGCAAATTTATTTAATTTTTCAATCTGGTGAATTTTGTATTTCAGCACAATGTTTCTTAAATGCGAGGTAGCTTTAATGATAGGAAACCGTTTTAATTTTTTATATGAGACGTTAAACGAAGTTATCGTTTTTTTTCTTACAAACTTAAATCGTGGTTATTTCTTTACAACTCTTGTCAACCCCCAAATACTGACCAGTACCCAAGTAGCTTCTAAAATTATAAAAGGAGTATAGTTAATCAAAACAGAAGCATAACATGCTAAGCCTGCTCCAATAATATTTAATACAAAATATAGTAAGCCATCTTTAGGAATCAGTGTTTTTATATTTAAAAAATAGGCTACAAGAATAAGTCCAACCCCAAAAGTGCCAATTATATCGTTATATGCCATCAGTTATTGTTTAAATACTTTTTGTAAAAACGCTTCAACACTTGCTTGGTTTTCTCGTAAAAGTTCGGCGCGGGCATTGACAATATCTTGTGGTTTCTTGTCTTGCGAGAGTTTAAATTTACCTTCCCAGGAGTTAATCGTAATTTCAAACATTTCAATAAAATCTAAAGCACCGAGCATACGCTGGTTATCGGGTTCTAAAACATAGTTATGCTCTGGATGTTCTAAAAACTCAGTCATAGTTATAAGGGACTCTTTTAAAGCGTCTTTACTTTCAATAGCTTTTATAGTGCCTTTTAAATGCACTTTAATGTAATTCCAGGTCGGTAATTGGGTAGTTGTGTAAATACTTGGTGAAATGTAACATTGCGGACCAGAAAAAATAATGGTTATGGGGTTGTTATTTTTTAATAATTCGGCATGCGGATTAAACTTATCAATATGCCCGATTAAATATCCTGCTTCATTATAAACTAAAGGTAAATGTGTTATAAAAGACTCCTTATCTTTTACTGAAATTAATGTAGCTAATGGATATGTTTTAATAACATCAATCATGTGATTCATGTCGTTATCTTGATGAATTTTTGGTGGATAGTTCAAAGTATTTTATCATTCCTGCAAAGGCAGAAACCTTATGATTTAGTTAATAATTAAATTGCTTCTGAAAATTACAATATTTATATTTACTACATGCAAGAAAAACCAACGTCGTTTTCAATAAAAAAGTGGAGTCAAGACGACCAACCACGCGAAAAATTACTTTATAAGGGCAAAGCGGCTTTAAGCGATGCAGAATTGGTGGCTATTTTAATTGGCTCGGGTAACCGAAACGAAAACGCTGTAGATTTATGTAAACGTATTTTGGCCAGTGTAGATAATAACTTAAGTGCCTTAGGAAAACTTTCCATTAAACAACTAATGGAATTTAAAGGCATTGGCGAAGCGAAAGCCATTTCGATTGCTGCTGCCTTAGAATTGGGAAGAAGGCGAAGAGGCGAGGAGGCTTTAGAAAAAAAGAAAATAACATCAAGCAAATCGGTTTTTGAATTGATGCAACCCCTTATTGGTGAGTTACAACATGAGGAATTCTGGATTATATATGTAAACAATTCCAATAAAGTTATTCAGAAAAACCAGTTGAGTAAGGGTGGTATTACAGGCACTTTAGTAGATGTCCGGTTGGTATTAAAAAATGCTTTGGAAGTAGGGGCAACGGGACTGATTCTAGCACATAACCATCCGTCGGGGACTTTAAAGCCTAGTGATGCCGATAAGCAAATCACCAATAAATTAAAAGTAGCAGCAGAAAGTTTAGATATTAAAGTGCTGGATCACTTAATTATAACAGAAAAGGCGTACTACAGTTTTGCCGATGAAGGGATTTTGTAAATTTCAATAGTAACGTGACAAGCTCCAAATGCCAAGGGTATTATATTACTTCATTATTTAAGGCATTCATCTTTAGAATTTCTTATTTTTGAGACTTAACAATATCGCATAATAAAGCAACTGAATACTGCGACTTCAAACGGCTAACTAAAAAAGATGCTTTTAGTATACACACATAAAATTACACCACGATTAAAATACGTTTTTAAGCATGTTTGTACACGAATTTTAGGTATTGAAGTCTCCTTTACTACTAAAATTGAAGAGTTTATAGCGCATGATGCTCTAAAAATATCGTACACCAAACAACAACTTGGAAATGAGTTTTTTATTAAAAGTCACGATATTTTGTTTGAACAAGGATTGAATGATATTGATATTAACGTTCAAAATTGGGGACGCACCAAATGTTTCTTTTTTAATGGTGAAAAAAGTGCCATTCCTTTTGATGTTTTTGCAGCTTCGTTTTATTTGCTTTCCCGTTATGAAGAATATTTGCCACATGTAAAAGATAATTATGGCCGGTTTTTAGCAACCGAAAGTGTTGCCTTTAAGCATGGGTTCTTACATCAGCCAGTTGTAGATGTATGGGCATATAAATTTAAAGAAGCCTTACAAACTCAATTTACTGAATACCAGTTTGCACAAAAAAAATACAGCGTAAAACCTATTATAGATGTGCCTAGTGCATATCATTTTAAATTTAAAGGGATTATGCGAGGCTTTGGTGGGAGTGTAAAAGATATATTTCAATTTAAATTTAAAACTTTATATAACAGGTTTATGGTTATTTTTGGGTTGAAACATGACCCGTATGACACCTTTAAATATATTATTAATAGACAAAAACAAAGCAAGTTTAAGTTTTTGTTTTTCTTTTTAATTGGCGATTATTCAACCTACGATAAAGGTATCAATCCGAATAAAAAGAAATTTGTGTCACTTATAAAACATGTTGCCGACTATTGCGAAGTAGGTTTGAAAACTTCATTTTTTTCGATTGATGATTTTTCTATTTTAAAGAAGGAGAAGCTTAAAATGGAAGAAATTATAAACACCACACTAAAAGCATCACGACAATCGTTTTCAAAATTAAATTTACCAGAGTCGTATAGAAATCTAATTGAACTGGAGATTTTAGAAGATTACACGATGGGTTATGTAAACGAAGTAGGTTTTAGGGCTGGGTCTTGTACACCTTTTTTGTTTTACGATTTAGATTACGAAATACAAACACCTTTAAAAATTTATTCATATCATATTATGGATTATGTTTTATTGAAAAACCAGTCGCTATTGGATAAAAAGAAGGTTTTAAATGAGATTATTAGTGAAGTAAAACAGGTCAATGGGGAGTTTGTCCCTGTGTTTCATAATTATACATTTAGTGAAATAGAGCGCTGGAAAGGCTTTAAAGAATTGTTTAATATTATTTTAGAGTCAAGTAATGAAGATTAGTGGCATAACAGATGTGTTTTTTGATTTAGATCATACGCTTTGGGATTTTGATAAAAACTCAGAGTTAACGTTCAGTAAGATTTTTGAAATGCACAAAATTGACCTTAGTGTTGAGGTGTTTTTATCGCATTATCGTGAGATAAATTTTGAATATTGGAAGTTATATAGAGATGCAAAAATAGATAAAGAAGTATTGCGTTTTGGACGATTAAAAGACACCTTTTTGGCATCGAATTGCCATGTCGAAGATGATATGATTAGGACATTATCAAGAGATTATATTATCTATCTTACCGATAATAATTATTTGTTTGATGGTACTATTGAAATTTTAGAATATTTAAGTGTAAAATATAATCTTCATATTTTGTCTAATGGTTTTGAAGAAGTGCAGTCTAAAAAATTGATTAAGTCTAATATCCATCATTACTTTAAGACGGTGACTAATGGAGAAGATATAGGCGTAAAAAAGCCACATCCTCAAATTTTCCATCATGCTGTTGAAAAAGCCAATACAACTATTAAAAAAAGTATTATGATTGGTGATGGTTATGAAGCAGACATATTAGGCGCCATCAATGTGGGGATGGAAGTTATTTATTTTGATACCAACGACTTAAATGTAGAAACTGATGTTAAACAAATAAATGGACTCATTGAAATAAAAAAATATTTATAAAGTGTACCTTTACGACGACTGTTTAACCCTATATTAATAAAAAATGAAAGCAAAATATATAGTAATGCTTATTACTTGTTTATTGACTGCAAGTGTTTTTGCGCAATCTAATTTGAACAATTACAAATATGTAATTGTTCCAAGTAAATACGATTTTTTAAAAGATAAAGACGAATATCAGTTAAACTCATTAACTAAATTTTTATTTGAAAAATATGGTTTTGACGCGTTGATAGAAGGAGAAAAGTATCCCGAAGATTTAATTAGAAATAGATGTTTGGCCTTAAAATCTGATTTAATAAAGGATTCTGGCATGTTTAAAACCAAGCTTGCAGTAGAATTAAAAGACTGTAACGACCAAGTCGTGTTTACATCACTACTGGGAGAAAGTAGAGAGAAAGAGTATAGTAAAGCTTATAATGAAGCTTTAAGGAATGCCTTTAAATCTATAGAAACTTTAAATTATAAGTATGTACCTAGTAATGTAAGTGTGGTTGAAGAATCCAAAGACGTGTTAGCTGATACTGAAGCTGCTAAAGAAATACAGCAACTAAAAGAGGAAATTGAATCTCTTAAAATTGAAAAAGAAACCGCAGTTGTTGTAAAAACAGAATTGGAAATGGAGTTGCTTGGAAAAGTTCAAGAAAAAGACATTCCAGTGGTTGTAATACCAACTAAAGACATTCCGGTTAAAGAAGTAAAAACGGTATCTGCAACACCTGAAAAAATGGAGTCTTCAGGTATTTTATACGCTCAAGAAACTGAAAATGGGTTTCAACTGGTAGATAGCGCTCCAAAAGTGGTTTATAGAATTAAAAGAACAGGCATTGCAGATGTTTTTTTAGTAGAAAATAAAAATGCTACTGTATACAAAAAAGGAGCTGATTGGGTTTTAGAATATTATGAAAATAATGTTTTAAAGCAAGAAGTTCTAAATATAAAATTCTAAGGTTTATTTTTAATTGTGAAGTTGCGTTAGGGTTTGTATGATTATCGGAAGCAGTGAAAATGCTTTTTAAATAATGCTATACGCGCTGATAAACAGATGGCCACAGCAAATAAAAATTTACTTCGCAATGACGCGACTTTTTTAAAAAATGGTAACCGAAAGCCCGAACCTTGCGGTAACCCTAATTATTTTTAAAAAGTTCCAAATCTCAACAACCAACAACTAATACCCATATTTATCTTTCCAGCGTTGTTTTAAAAACTCGCGGTGTGCATGTTCGCGAGCAT
This sequence comes from Mariniflexile sp., assembly GCA_051275695.1. Lineage (GTDB taxonomy): Bacteria > Bacteroidota > Bacteroidia > Flavobacteriales > Flavobacteriaceae > Mariniflexile. The sequence goes on along the minus strand of JBNMNO010000040.1, from coordinate 3,837 downwards.
TAGTTCCAGGGTCGTAAAGTCTGGTATTTTTTATGTTGTCTGGCATAAATTCCTGATTGGCAAAATTGGTTTCGTAGTTGTGGGCATATTGGTAATTTTCACCATACCCAAGCTCTTTCATCAATTTAGTTGGGGCATTTCTAATTTCTAAGGGTACCGATAAATCGCCGGTTTCTTGTACCAATTTCTGGGCTTTGCCAATAGCTATGTATGCTGCATTGCTTTTTGGCGAACACGCTAAATAGGTAGCGCACTGGCTAAGTAAAATTCTGGATTCTGGGTGCCCAATGGCGGAAACCGCCTGAAACGTATTGTTGGCAATAACCAGTGCGGTAGGGTTGGCGTTTCCAATATCTTCGCTGGACAAAATCAGCAACCTACGGGCTATAAATTTTACATCTTCGCCTCCTTCAATCATGCGTGCTAACCAATACACGGCAGCATTGGGGTCGCTACCTCGAATGGATTTTATAAACGCCGAAATAATATCGTAATGTTGCTCGCCTGTTTTATCGTAACGAACCGTATTGCTTTGAATTTTTTGGAGCACACTTTCGTCTGTAATCACAATAGTGTCTGCATTTTCAGAATTAACAATCAACTCAAAAATGTTCAGCAGTTTTCTGGCATCACCGCCTGAAAGTCTCAAAAGGGCATTGGTTTCCTTTAGTTTTATCTTTTTTTTAGATAAGTATTCGTCTTTATCAATAGCACGCTTTAAAAGGGTCTCTAAATCAATTTTATCAAAAGCATTTAAAACATAAACCTGGCAGCGCGATAAAAGTGCTGGAATGACCTCAAAACTCGGGTTTTCAGTAGTCGCACCAATTAAAGTAATCCAACCTTTTTCTACAGCTTGCAATAAGGAATCTTGTTGCGATTTACTAAATCTGTGAATTTCATCGATAAACAAAATGGGGTTTTTAGTAGTGAACAATCCGCCACTTTGTTTCGCTTTCTCAATCACATCCCGAATATCCTTTACCCCAGAATTAATGGCACTTAGCGCATAAAAAGGCCTGCCAGATTCTGAAGCAATAATATGTGCCAGTGTTGTTTTTCCAGTTCCCGGAGGGCCCCAAAACACCATCGATGGTATTAAACCTTGTTTGAGATGCTGGGTCAACACGCCATTTTTTCCAACCAAATGGGTTTGGCTCACATAGTCTTCCAAAGTTTTTGGTCGTAATCGTTCGGCTAAAGGTTCGTTCATATTGTAAAATTAAAACAATTCCTTTGAAATCGAAGATTCTCAAATCCAAAATTTGAAATATATATTATGATAGGACTAGAGTTTTAATAATAGCTATAATGACTTCCTACTGCGACTAATAACTTCCATTCAAATACTGCCATTTTAGCACAAACTCAAAACTTGGTGAACTATTTGCTATCTTTAGTTATATGAAAAGCGAAGAACATTTCAAATTCTCTACGGGCGTAGTAGCGTACCCTGTTTTTTTTGTACTTACTATTTGGTTAGTATTTTGGTTCGAAGTGCGTTTTGGGTATAACTTCAGTACGTATGGTATTTACCCGCAAACTTTAAAGGGATTACGAGGTGTAATTTTAAGTCCTTTTATTCATGGTAGTATCCAACATTTATATCATAATACCATTCCGTTGTTTGTATTGTCTATGGCTTTGTTTTATTTCTATCGGCATATAGCTTGGAAAGTTTTACTATTCGGTATCCTAGTGTCTGGTTTTTTAACCTGGTGTATTGCCAGACCATCATACCATATTGGTGTTAGCGGACTCATATATGTGTTGGTTAGCTTTATATTTTTTAAAGGTGTTTTTGCAAAACATTACCGGCTTATTGCGTTGTCATTATTAGTTGTTTTTATTTACGGAAGCATGATTTGGTATGCCTTACCACTGGAAGAAGGCGTTTCGTGGGAAGGCCATTTAGCAGGTTTAATTACAGGATTGCTGTTTGCCTTAATTTTTAGAAAAGCCATTGCAAAGCCTGAAAAATATGTGTGGGAACTAAAAGATTATAATGAAGCTGAGGATCCTTTTTTAAAGCACTTTGATGAAAACGGCAACTTTATTGAACATAGTGACCAAGAAGTAGAGCAGGAGCAACCTACGGTTAAGTATAGCTTTAAAGAAAATAAAGACTGATTTTTAAATCTAGCAATCTAAGGGTCTTAAAATCGGAATTCCTTAATCAAAATTCTTAATTCATGAGTCTTTGTCTTACCGCTTCATATAAAAAAGCGCCGCAAGCGACCGATACATTTAAAGATTCAATTTCCCCAAGTATAGGTAGTTTTGCTTTGGCATCCACTATTTTTAATATGGAAGGGTTTATGCCTCTATCTTCCGATCCCATGATAATGGCACAAGGCTCAATAAAAGAGACATCATACAGCATAGCATCTGTTTTTTCAGTGGCAGCAATTACTTTGATGCCAGCTGCCTGCATGTAAAACACAGCATCTTTAAGGTGGTCTACTTTACAAATAGGAATTTTAAAGGCAGCACCAGCTGATGTTTTAACAGTGTCGGCACTTATAGGTGCATTTCCCTGTTTCTGGATAACAATACCATCTACACCAGTACATTCTGCGGTTCTTATAATCGCACCAAAGTTACGAACATCAGAAATTTGATCTAACAATAAGAATAATGGTGTAGATTTTTTTTCGAAGGTATTTGTAATTAAGGTATCTATATCTATAAATTCAATAGGTGATATTTGGGCCGCCACTCCTTGATGGTTGCTGTTTTTTGAAATGCTATTTAATTTTTCAATAGGAACGTGACTTGTTGCAATATTATTTTTCTTTATAAGTGTATTCAATTCTGAAAATAAATGACCACTCAAATCTTTTTGCAAATAAATTTTACTTATAGTTTGCCCCGCATTAATAGCTTCTATAACAGCTCTAATACCAAATATTTTTGAAACTTCGTTTTCCATGATGCAAATGTAAGTATTTTGTTTGGCGTGATTTTTGTACCTTTAATATAAATTTAAAATTTTAAAAAAAAAGTATGAAAAGTATTGTTAGTATTGTTTTGGTGTTGTTTTTTACAAATGCATTTTCTCAAAATTTAGGTTTCGGTGGCGATGGCATACGTGGCATGATTATTACTCCGAACAATGACATTAAAGGAGACGACTATATCTATAAGGAATGGAATAAGGGTCTATTGGTGTTAAATGATAGTGTTTTTTCTAAACAAGACTATTTAAAATATGATGCTTATAAAGATCGTGTTTTAATCAAGTATGCAGTTAAGATGGATGAAATTATTGAAATAAACGATGGGGGTCTTACTGGCTTTTCAATTATAGAGAATGATGGCTATTTAAAACATGATTTTATAAAACTAAAAGCAAGCAGTTTTTTTGATAGATCTCAAAATGGCTTTTATGAAATAGTTTTTAATGTTGAAAAAACAAATTACTTTATTAAAAAGAATACTAAATTGGTGTTCGATCCAAATAGAAGTAAAGGAAGTCAAACGGCAAATAATTTTCCTTTAGAGTTTCAGGATAAAACTACATATTTTTTAAAAGATGCGAAGGGTCTTTATAATGAAGTTAGATTAAAAGAAAAAGACATTATGCCTGTTTTAACGGGCCATAATGAGGCTTTAGCATTATATGTTAAAGTTAATAAAATCCGTTTTAAAAATGAGGAGGATGTAATGAAATTGGTTAATTATTACTATTCTTTATAAGTTTTTTTAAGTTGTAAGTTCAAGTAATAAGTGCAACAGACAAATTTAAAACACCTGGGATTGCTCCCAAGTGTTTTAGGTCAAAAACTTAAATTTGTCTTGCATGAAAAATTACAAACAATTGACCGCCCACCAAAG
>JBNMNO010000039.1:0-22368 GCA_051275695.1 Mariniflexile sp. | reverse complement strand
CCAACGCATCAATTTGTTTTTTGTACAGTTGAGAAACGTATTCCACCGTTTCAAAACCCATAGATTTCGCTCTTTTCGCAAACTCAAACGGACTTACCCCATTATCATTAAATGTTTTATGTAATGACCACTGTGCTAATGATATTTCAAAGAATGGTTCAGAAGGCGTGTTGGCAGTTTCTTGTATTACTGTCGTTTTCTGATTTTTGCCACAAGAAAAAGATAATAGTAGAAGCAATAAATAAATGGATGATGTCCATTTAATTGAAAAACATAATGTTTTCATATGATAGTTTGTTAAAATATTTTGATATTGAAAAATATAAAATCATTTAACAAAACTTGTGTAGATTTATTCAGTGAAAGAATTTAAACAAATTCTACAGTTTCAAGTTTGGGTAATAATCTTTTTTGCCGAAACTCAAAAGGTGTACATTTTTCTTGTTTTTTAAAAACCGTAGAAAAATACTGGCTGGTTGAAAATCCACATTCAAAAGCAATTTCAGAAATATTTTTAAACTCCTTTTTAGCTAAAATTTGTTTAGAAAGTTCAAGTCGTTTCATCATTAAATAGCGCATCGGCGTTAAATTAGTAAGCTGTTTACAATGATGAGTAAACCGAGTCAATCCTACACCAGCAGATTTTGCCATTTGTTCAATGGTCCAGGACTCTGGTAAATTGTTATCGAGTTCCTTTAAAAATAATTTTACACTTCTTGAACTATCGGTAAGTTGCTCATTTAACTCCACTTTTTCTTCAACCAACAAATCTAAAAGGAGGATTAATAAATAATTAACTAATAATCTAATTCTAGAAGCATTACTTCCATTTAAATCAGTATCAACAGCCTTTCCAATTCTCTGAAAACAATCACGTATCCGTTTATCCGTTTTCCATATAATCTTTTCATTTTGCCTTAATATAATGGTTAATTTTTCAAGATCATGAGGCGCTAACATAATCCAATCTGGCCAGACCCAATTTTGATGTGGTCTTCTTACTTCAAGATCCAAAATTACCCAATAAAACTTCCCCATACCAATTGAAGGATTCCCTACTTTATGAGCTTCCCAAGGTCTAGTAATTGTTAAATAGTTTGGCAAAAGTTCCATTTCCTTATTTTGCTGCGCATATGGCATGGTCCCCGATTCTAAAAAATGAATTTCAATTCCTTCATTTCTATGCCAATCAAGTCCCCAATCTTGCGGTTCATTAGCGTCCCAATATCCAACGCTATTTAGCCCTAATGTATCATGCGTTAATCTGTCACCAGGGTAGGTATACCTAGCTAGTGCTTTAAATTTTAATTTATTCCTTTTAACAGCATCAATAAGAGGCAAACATGTGTCTGCTTGATACACAATTCCATCAGCTTCAAACGGTGCTATTTTTTGTATATTTATCTTCACTGAAAAAAATTAAACAATATTAACATGCAAAATACTTAATTTGGCAAGAAATGTATAATTTAACACATCTTTATTTATCAAATTAATAAAAAATTCACAATTACATGAACACTATTGATATTAACACCTTAGAAGACACCTATGATGCTATTGTAATTGGTACTGGTATTTCTGGTGGATGGGCTGCTAAAGAACTATGTGAAAATGGATTAAAAACCCTTGTATTAGAAAGAGGTCCAATGGTCAAACATATTGAAGATTATCCTACTGCCAACCTTGACCCATGGGATATGCCGAATGGTGGGGCATCAACCCGGGAAACACGAGAAAGAAAATTTAAACAAGCCAGAGATGGCAGTGCAACCAAAGAAGATCGTCAACATTTTTTTGTAGACGATATTACACATCCCTATAATGAAATCAGACGTTTTGATTGGATTAGAGGGTATCATGTAGGAGGTCGTTCCTTAATGTGGGGAAGGCAAAGTTATCGTTTAAGTGATATTGATTTTGAAGCCAATAAAAAAGAAGGTATTGCCGTTGATTGGCCAGTACGCTATAAAGATATTGAACCCTGGTATGATCGTGTAGAAGAATTTATTGGTGTAAGTGGCGAAAACTTGGGATTAAAACAACTCCCTGACCAGAAGTTATTAAAACCAATGAATCTTAATTGTGTAGAAGAACATTTAAAAGCTAAGATTGCTGAAAATTTTGATGATGATAGATTATTAACTATTGGAAGAACTGCTCATATTACTGAAGGCACAAAGCCGGGGTTAGGCAGAAGCACTTGTCAATATAGAAATAGATGTGCTAGAGGATGCCCTTTCGGCGCATATTTTAGCAGTAATTCATCTACACTTCCCGCAGCAGAAGCAACAGGAAATATGACCTTAAGGCCAAACTCTATTGTACATGAAATCCTTTATGATGATACAACAAAAAAAGCCGCTGGAGTAAAAATAATTGATGCAGAAACTAAAGAAACTATTGTGTATAAAGCAAAAGTTATTTTCTTGTGTGCTTCGACAATGGCGTCTGCCTCAATTTTATTACAATCAAAATCTGAACGTTTTCCAAACGGATTAGGAAATGATAGTGGTGAAATAGGTCATAATATTATGGACCATCATTTTAAAGTTGGTGCTAGAGCTAAAGCAGATGGTTTTGAAGATAAATACATGAAAGGAAGAAGAGCGAATGGCATCTATATTCCTAGGTTTAGAAATCTAGGTGAAAAAACAGATATTAAAGATTTTAAAAGAGGTTATGGTTATCAAGGAGGTGCAACACGGGAAAGCATATCCGAATTGGTAGCTGAATTAAAATATGGACCCGCATTAAAAGAAGCTATTTTAAAACCTGGTGAGTGGAACATTACTCTATTAGGTTTCGGTGAAACACTTCCAGATCACAATAATAAAATGTATATGGATTATGATAAACTTGACCAATGGGGTTTACCTACCATAACTTTTGATGCTGATTTTGGAGAAAACGAATTAGCTATGCGCAAAGACATGCAAGAACAAGCTATAAAAATGCTTCAGTCAGCTGGATTTACACATGTTCAAGGTTATGATGAAACTGGAGAAGAAGGAAGAGCTATGGGTTTAGGCATTCATGAAATGGGAACCGCTAGAATGGGCAGAGACCCAAAAACATCAGTCTTAAATGAATACAATCAAGTACATGCTTGCACAAATCTGTATGTAACCGATGGTGCATTTATGACTTCCTCTGGATGTCAAAATCCCTCACTAACTTACATGGCCTTTACCGCAAGAGCAGCAAATCATGCCGCCGAAGAACTTAAAAAAAATAACCTCTAAAATTTTTTAAATGAAAAGAAGAGAAGTATTAAAAAATTTAAGTCTTGCAACAGGTTTTTTTGTTGCAACACCTGCCATTGTTAGCTTATTACAAAGCTGTACAAGTGATGTTAAAACTTGGATTCCTGAATTTTTAAGTCCAGATCAAGGCGTAATATTAACTAATTTAGCAGATATCATTTTACCAAAAACTGATTTACCTTCGGCCACAGAACTTAATATTCCACAGTTTATTGACAAATATTTCAATGAAGTGTTAGACGATGAAAGCCAATTACAAGTTAAAACGGCTTTCAGTAACATAGTTTTTATCCTAAAACCAAAGGTAGAAGATAGTATTGGCAAGGTAACTCAAGAAGATTACAAAGCTCTTTTAGACAATCATATGTTAATTAAAGACGAAATTGATGAAGAAAGGGAAGCCAATCCAGAATCTTTAGAAATGACAAAATCGGAATTTTTAAATAATTTAAAATGGATGACTATTAACGGTTATGTGACCACTGAACAAATTGGAGAAACGGTTTTAAAATATGACCCCGTTCCAGGAGCTTATTATTGTGGAGATTTACAAGAATTAACCGGAGGAAAATCTTGGTCATTGTAAAATAACTAGTCAACATATTTTAACCATCATGCAACTTACTAATAAAGTTCTCGTTTTAATTTTGTGTATTTCACTTTTCTCAAACTGTAAAGAGAAAGAACAAAAATTGACTGAAAACTGGATACAACTTTTTAATGGTAAGGATTTAACCGGGTGGGTAGTTAAGATAAATGGATATCCTTTAAATGAGAATATACATAATACATTTAGAGTTGAAAATGAAATTTTAAAGGTTTCTTATGATGGTTATGATGATTTCGGAACATCCTTTGGCCATATTTTTTACAAAAACCCATTTTCAAATTATATTTTAAGACTTAAATATAGATTTGTTGATGAACAAGCTACAGGAGGCCAGCCTTGGGCTACTAAAAACAGTGGTGTTATGATTCACTCGCAATCACCAGAAAGCATGGGCTTAAATCAATCATTCCCTGTTTCGTTAGAAGTGCAATTTTTGGGAGGTTTAGATAAAACTTTAGAACGTCCTACAGGGAATCTTTGCACTCCAGGAATGCATGTTGAAATTTATGGTGAATTAATAACCGAGCACTGCATTGCATCTTCATCAAAAACCTTTTATGGTGAAGAATGGATTCATGTTGAAGTTGAAGTTCATAACGATTCCCTAATTACTCATAAAATAAATGGGCAAGAAGTTATAAAGTACTCTAAACCTATTTTTGGTGGTGAATTTAATACCTTTCCTAAAAGAGAAGGAGAGCCTGTAAAAGGAGGTTATATTTCTCTACAAAGTGAAAGTCATCCTATAGAATTTAAAAATATTGAATTGTTAGCATTGTAATTATTTAGCCAACTTAAATTGTTTAAAATGAGTAATAACCAATCATCCAGTAGACGTTCATTTATTAAAAAAACAGCATTAACAACTTTAGGGATTTCAATAATACCCAGACACGTTATGGGTAAAGGGTTTATTCCTCCTAGTGATAAATTAAATATTGCAATTATTGGAGCTGGAGGTAAAGGGTATTCAGATATGCTAAATGTATGGAACAATGGCGCGTCAAATATTGCAGCCATTTGTGATGTTGACTGGAATAGGGCTTCTGAATCATTTAAACTATTCCCAAACGCAAAAAAGTTTAAAGACTATAGAAAACTACTGGATTTAATGAATGATATTGATGCCATTACGGTATCAACTCCAGACCACACCCATGCTATTATTACCCTTGCTGCTATGCAATTAAATAAACATGTTTATGTCCAAAAACCATTGACACATAGTATTTATGAAGCAAGAGTGCTAACCGAAGCTGCGAACAAATATAAAATTGTAACCCAAATGGGAAATCAAGGAGCTTCTGGTAAAGGTGTAAAAACTATGATGGAGTGGTTTGATAAAGGCCTCATTGGAACAGTAAATCAAGTAGATGTTTGGACAAACCGACCTGTTTGGCCTCAAGGAATAAAAACACCAACCGAAAAACCTGCTATACTCGATAATTTAGACTGGGACAAATGGGTTGGACCTGCACAATGGGTAGATTACCACCCACTCTATCATCCCTTTAAATGGAGAGGTTGGTGGAATTTTGGTACAGGTGCTATTGGAGATATGGGTTGCCATTTAATAGACCCTCCTTTTAGAGTTTTAGGTTTAGGCTATCCAACCGAAGTTGAAAGTAGTGTTGGCTCTATTTTTACACAAGATTGGACACCAGATTATTACCCTGAATCATGCCCGCCTTCATCAAGAACACAATTGAAGTTTGAGGCAACAGAAAAAAATCCTTCAGCCATAAAATTAAACTGGACCGATGGTGGTTTACGCCCATTCCATCCAGAACTGATTCCAGCAGATCATTCGTTGGGTGATGAAAATAGTACCAATGGTGTTATTATGATGGGAGAAAAAGGTATTATGACTTGTGGCACTTATGGTTTAAACCCAAAAATATATCTTAATTCTGGAGAATTGATTATACCTGATTTTGAAAATAAAGAAAATGAAACATTACCAGAAAATGGGCATCACACTAAATGGGTAGATGCTTGTAAAGATGGTTTTGGGAGTGAAAAACACAAGGAACTAACATCTTCATTCGATTTTGCCGGACCACTAACAGAGTCTATTTTAATGAGTAATTTAGCAATTAGAAGTTACAATTTAAGAGATAAAATTGGAAATAATTTTGAATATCCCGGACGTAAAAAATTACTATGGGATGGCGTTAATATGAAAATAACTAATTTTGAGCCTGCCAACCAATTTGTAAAACGTGATTACAGAGAAGGTTGGACATTACTTTAAAAACTTGCTCTTACATCTGATTGATTATTCTACAATAAATACGCCTTGCATCATTCCGAAATGCCCAGGAAAGCTGCATAAAAATTGATATGTACCGGCCTCAGGTGCCTCAAATTCTACGGAGGTAACCTGACCTCCTCCTATAAGACCTGTATGAGCAATAATATCTTGTGAGTCTTTAGGTAAATACCCGTTTTCTCTCTCAGTGGTCGCTAAAGCGGCAAATTCGGCAAGATTAACATCTTTTTTAAGTATAACCACATTATGCCCCATTACATTAATATCAAATTTACCAATATGTCTTAAAGTGAGTTTTACTTTTTGACCCGCTTTTACCTTTATTTCTTTGGTATTAAACTGCATAACATCGTTAGCAGTTAATACTATATCGGCAACTTCATCTTTACTATTGTTAGATTTTGTGTTTTCTTGTTTGGTTGATTTTTCATAAGAAAAGCCATCATTCTTTTTCTCTTCCTTTCCTCCACAATTAAACATTAATACCGCTAAAAAAAGGAATAGTAATTGAATTTTAATAATTTTCATGTTATAATATTTTAAATCTAACTTAAATATATAAACTAATTAACCTTACAAAATATAATCAGTACTTATAAAGTTAGATGTTTTATTGTCTAGTAATTCTTTTAAAATAGCATTATTGTAATCGTTGTCTTTTGAGGCTACAAAGGTTCTTATTGAAAATGAACGCAATGCATCATGAACACTCAAGGTGCCAAATGCCGAATCCTTTCTGCCAGTAAAGGGATATACATCCGGACCTCTTTGACAAGAACTATTCAAATTAACTCTACATACCAAATTCACTAAAGTATCAATTAAAGGCGATAATGTTTTTATGTCTTTTCCAAATAAGCTTACTTGTTGTCCGTAATTAGATTCAGCCATATCATCCAAAGGCTCTTCAATATCTGAAAATGGAATTACAGGAATTACAGGCCCAAATTGTTCTTCACTATACACTTTCATATCCTTGTTAACAGGATACAATACGGCAGGAAAAATAAAATTTTCGGTCATTTTTCCTCCTTTTTCATTTAAAATATTAGCGCCTTTTTGCAAAGCATTACTAATTAATTCTTTAATATATCCTGGTTTTTCAACTTCAGGAAGTGGGGTTAATTTCACCCCAGCTTCCCAAGGATTTCCAAATTTAAGAGCATCTACTTTTGCAGTAAATCGTTTGTTAAATTCATCTACAATGGACTCATGAACATACAATACTTTTAAAGCTGTACAACGTTGACCGTTAAAAGATAAGGTTCCGGCAATACATTCATCAACTGTTAAATCTAGATCGGCATCGGGTAATACAATGGCTGGATTTTTAGCTTCTAAGCCTAAAACTAAACGTAATCTATTTTTTTTAGGATGATTATTTTGAAGTGCGTTAGCAGATTTACTATTACCAATTAAAGCCAACACGTCTATTTTTCCAGATTTCATTATTGGTGTTGCCAATACACGACCACGCCCATAAATAACATTAACAACACCCTGAGGGAAACTATTTTGAAATGCTTCTAACAGTGGTGAAATTAATAAAACCCCCAATTTTGCAGGCTTAAAAATAACTGGATTTCCCATAATTAATGCAGGAATAAGCAAAGTAAAAGTTTCATTAAGTGGGTAATTATACGGCCCTAAACACAAAACAACTCCCAGCGGACCTCTACGAATGTGGGCATAAACGCCCTCGCTTTTTTCAAACTTGGCAGAATCCCGGTCAATTTGTTTATACGCTTCAATGGTATCGTAAATATAATCGACAGTTCTATCAAACTCTTTTTGAGAATCGGGTAAGTTTTTACCAATTTCCCACATTAAAAGTTTTACAATTTCCTCTCGTTTGGTTTTCATTTGCGCTACAAATTTTTCCATACAAGCAATTCTGTCAACGACTTTCATTGTTGGCCACAAACCTTGCCCTTTATTGTAAGCTTTTAACGCAGAATTTAAAACTTCTAAAGCTTCATTTTCCCCTAATTGAGGAATAGTTCCTAATAAGGTTGGTTTGTAATTTTCTGTTGAAGAAATTGTAGAATATACCTCAGCGGTTTCTCCCTTCCATTCTTTTAATTTCCCATCTGATAAATACGTTTTTTGATGTAAAAGTGTTGTGATTTTATATACTTCCGGAATTTCTGAAAAAGTTGCGCTCATTTATAAAGATTATTAAATTAAAAACCAATGCTAAGATACCTATAATTTCATTTAAAAACTTACTGGAAACTTTGGTCAACTAAAAAAATACGATATTCTCAGCTTACTATTTACATGTGAATAAAATGCATATAGCTCAAACGTTTTCGGAAATAAATTTAAAAATAAAACAGGGTTTAATCGGGCTTTTTGGGAAAGGTATGAAAATACAACTGCCGATATCTAATTAAAGATATCGGCAATTCCTTTTGTATTTTTAAAACTAGGAAAAAGGTTTGTTTCTCCTTGTTCATTAATGAATTTTTATATCGAGACCTCTCAGGTTTTAAAAAACTGTGAGGTCTTACAAATTAAACTATTGGTTTCATAGCTTTCATAGAAGCTCTTAAAAAAGATCCTATTTTTTCTACTGGGTGCTCTCTTAATGCTTTATTTACGGCAATTAATTTCCCGTTATCAACTCCTTTCCTATTATCTTTAGCAAAGGCTTTTCCAATAACATTGGTGTCGATTTTAGCCATGAAATCTTTTAATAGAGGTTTACATGCATGATCGAATAGATAACATCCGTACTCCGCAGTATCAGAAATTACACTGTTCATTTCATATAATTTACGTCTTGCAATGGTGTTTGCTATCAGTGGTGTTTCGTGTAACGATTCATAGTAAGCAGATGCATCAATAATTCCAGAATCAGTCATAGCTTCAAAAGCTAATTCTACTCCGGCTCTTACCATAGCTACCATTAAAACGCCATTATCGTAATACTCTTGCTCTGAAATATCAATAGTTCCAGCGGGTGTTTTTTCAAAAGCTGTTTCGGCTGTTGCAGCTCTCCATCCTAATAAATTTTTATCATCATTTGCCCAATCTTCCATCATACCTTTAGAGAAGTTCCCTTCCATAATATCGTCCATATGTTTTTGGAATAACGGACGCATAATATCTTTTAATTCTTCTGAAAGTTCAAAAGCTTTAATTTTTGCTGGATTAGAAAGTCTGTCCATCATATTGGTAATACCACCATATTTAAGACCTTCAGTAACCGTTTCCCAACCGTATTGAATTAATTTTGAAGCATACCCAGCATCCATTCCTTTTTCAATCATTTTATCGAAACAAAGAATAGAACCTGTCTGTAATAAACCACAAAGAATGGTTTGCTCTCCCATTAAATCACTTTTTACCTCAGCCACAAAAGATGATGCCAAAACACCCGCTTTATCGCCTCCAGTTGCCGCTGCATATGCCTTAGCTTGCACCCAACCTTTTCCTTCTGGGTCGTTTTCTTCGTGCACTGCAATTAACGTTGGCACACCAAAACCTCTTTTATATTCTTCTCTTACTTCAGTTCCTGGACATTTAGGCGCAACCATAATAACTGTTAAATCCTTACGTATTTGAGTGCCTTCTTCAACAATATTAAAACCATGTGAATACGACAAGGTGGCTCCTTTTTTCATTAATGGCATAATAGCCTTAACTACACTTGTATGTTGTTTATCTGGTGTCAGATTTAAGACTAAATCTGCAGTTGGAATTAACTCTTCGTAAGTACCAACTTTAAATCCGTTATTTGTTGCGTTTACAAAAGACTGCCGTTTTTCGGCAATAGCCGCTCCTCTCAAAGTATACGAAATATCTAAACCAGAATCCCTCATGTTTAACCCTTGATTAAGCCCTTGCGCACCACACCCTACGATAACAATTTTTTTGCCTTTTAAAACATTTACACCATCTTCAAATTCTGAAGAGTCCATAAATCTACATTTCGATAATTGGTTTAGTTTGTCTCTTAACGATAGTGTGTTAAAATAATTTCCCATTTCTAATTTTAGTTATTATTGATTATTGAATGCTAACAGCATTTCGGTTACTTTCATTTCATCTTTTGTTACTGCAATACGTCCTGAACGCACAAATTGCATAATACCAAATACGTTTAAATCCCTACGTAATGATTCAATTTCGTTTCTTTTACCCGATTTTTCCAGCACAAAAAACTCTTTATTGACAGTAACAATTCTTGTATTACTTTCTTTTATTATGTTTTGAATTTGAGGCTCTTCAAACAATAGAGACGACTTAATTTTAAACATACAGGACTCTTGATAAATAGTTTGTTCGTCTGTATGATAAAAAGCACGAATTACTTCAATCTGCTTTTCAAATTGACCCACAATTTTTTTGGCTTGAGACTCTGTAATATTTACAACAATTACAAATCTATTTACACCATCAATTTCTGATTGTGAGGTTGTTAAACTTTCAATATTAATATGTCTGCGTTGAAAAATGGCAGAAATACGATTTAACAAACCGATGTTGTTTTCGGTATAAATGGATATAGTGAATGTTTTTATTTCTTCGTTCATTTCTTTCTGAATATTTAGCTTAGACGTATTTCTGAAACCGATGCTCCAGAAGGAATCATAGGAAATACGTTACCTTCTTTTTCTACACAAACCTCAAGGAAATAAGAATCTTTAGAGGCTATCATTTCTTTCACGGCATCAGCTAATTCTTCGCGTTTCGTAACACGCTTACCTTCTATGTAATAGCCTTTTGCAATGGTTACAAAATCTGGGTTTGTCATTTCGGTAGAGGCATAACGCCTATCGAAAAACAATTCCTGCCACTGTCGCACCATACCTAAAAATTCATTATTTAAAACCACTATTTTTACAGCAGCTTTTTGCTGAAAAATGGTGCCTAATTCCTGAATATTCATTTGAAAACCGCCATCCCCTATAATGGCAACAACCTCTCGATTTGGAGCTGCCATTTTAGCACCTATTGCAGCTGGTAACGCAAAACCCATGGTGCCTAATCCGCCAGAAGTAATATTGCTTTTAGAGGTTGTAAACTCTGCATATCTACAGGCAATCATTTGATGTTGACCAACATCAGACACGATAGCTGCGTTTCCTTTGGTCTCCATATTGATTTGGTTTAATACTTCCCCCATGGTTAAACCTTCCTTGGTAGGAGAAAGATCATCTTTTATAACTTTTTCAAATTCAATGGCATATAAATCCTTGAATTTTTGCAACCAATCTGTGTGGGTGTTTTTATTTAATAAAGGTAATAGCTTAGCTAAACTGTCTTTTGAATCGCCTATTACAGCAACATCTGTTTTTACGTTTTTATCTATCTCAGAAGGATCAATGTCAAAATGAATAATTTTAGCTTGTTTGGCATAGGTGTTTAAACTTCCGGTTACACGGTCGTCAAATCTCATTCCTATGGCAATAAGCACATCGCATTGGTTGGTTAACATATTTGGCGCATAATTTCCATGCATCCCTACCATTCCAACATTTAATGGATGGGCAGTTGGTAAAGCAGAAGCTCCTAAAATAGTCCATGCCGCAGGAATTCCAGCCTTTTCTACAATGGCCTTTAATTCGTTTTCTGCCTTTCCTAAAATAATTCCCTGACCCCAAACAATTAATGGCTTTTTTGCTCCATTAATAAGGTCAGCAGCAGCCGAAACAGCTTCTGGATTAGTTTTAGGAACGGGAACATAACTTCTTATCCCTGTACATTTTTCATATTTAAAATCTAACTCACCAAATTGAGCGTCTTTAGTAATATCAATTAACACAGGTCCCGGGCGTCCACTTTTAGCTATATAAAAAGCTTTGGCTATAACTTCTGGTATTTCAGAAGCTTTTGTTACCTGATGATTCCATTTAGTTACGGGTGTAGAAATCCCAACAATATCGGTTTCTTGAAACGCATCACTTCCTAATAAGTGTGAAGGCACTTGCCCAGTAATACATACTATTGGCGTAGAATCTATTTGCGCATCGGCTATTCCTGTAACTAGATTAGTAGCTCCTGGACCCGAAGTTGCTATCGCAACGCCTACTCTGCCAGAAATACGTGCGTAGCCTTGTGCTGCATGGGCTGCTCCTTGTTCGTGACGTGTTAATACGTGATGAATTTGGTCTCTAAATTTATATAATTCGTCATAAACTGGCATGATAGCGCCTCCCGGATATCCGTATAGTATATCAACCCCTTCGGCTATTAAGCATCTAATGATGGCTTCGCTTCCTGTAATTCGCATGGTTTCTTGTACCACTTCTTGTTTTTTATTTGCTGTTTCTGTATTCATGTCTCATATTATTTTCAAAGACCCTTTGCCTGGGCTTGGGGTCATATCAAGAAAATTATAATTTGTTGTTATGAGATTCCTCCCTTCGGAGGAATTCGCTAAAATTCATCAGTAACACAACCTTTTGAAGCTGAGGATACTGTTTTTGCATATTTATATAAGACTCCACGATCAAATTTTAGTTTTGGTTGAGTCCAGTTTTGTCTTCTTTTTTCTAATTCTTCGTCAGAAACTTCCATTGAAATGGAATTAGTTTCTGCGTCAATGATAATCATATCACCATCCTTTACAAGTGCAATATTACCACCTTCCTGTGCTTCAGGTGTTATGTGTCCTACAACAAAACCGTGGGTACCACCAGAAAAACGACCGTCTGTAATTAAGGCCACGTCTTTTCCTAAACCAGCTCCCATAATAGCTGCTGTTGGTTTTAACATTTCCGGCATACCAGGACCTCCTTTGGGCCCTTCATAACGAATAACAACCACATCGCCTTTTTGCACTTTTCCATCACGAATACCATCATTTGCATCATATTCCCCTTCAAACACTTTCGCTTTCCCTACAAAACGTAACCCTTCCTTTCCTGTAATTTTTGCTACACTTCCTTCCGTAGCTAAATTACCGTAAAGCATTCGTAAATGACCTGAAATTTTAATTGGGGTTTCTAATGACTTAATAACATCTTGTCCTTCTGTTAAATCGGCAACATCTAATAAGTTTTCAGCCAAAGTTTTACCTGTTACGGTTAAACAATCACCATGAAGCATATCGTTTTTTAACAAATATTTTAATACCGCCGGAATACCTCCAACTGCATGTAAATCTTCCATTAAATATTTTCCGCTAGGTTTCAAATCGGCTAAAAACGGGGTATTATCACTAATATTTTGGAAATCCTTAAGCGTAAAATCTATTTGAGCTGCTCTCGCGATAGCCAAAAAGTGTAAAACCGCATTGGTTGAACCTCCTAAAATAGTTACCAAACGAACCGCATTTTCTAAGGATTTACGTGTAATAATATCTGAAGGCTTAATATCTTTTTCCAGCAATAAACGCATGGCTTCACCAGCTTTTACAGACTCCGTTTTTTTAGCATCACTTAAAGCTGGGTTTGATGAGTTGAAAGGCAAAGTCATTCCCAAAGCTTCAATAGCCGATGCCATAGTGTTTGCCGTGTACATACCACCGCAAGCACCTGCCCCCGGACACGCTTTTTTTACAATACTCTTAAATTCTGTTTCGCTCATAGTACCCGCAACTTTACTTCCCCAAGCTTCAAATGCAGAAACAATATCTAATTTTTTATCCTCGTGAGAACCAGAATCAATAGTTCCACCATAAACTAATATGGAAGGTCGATTTAAACGAATCATTGCTATTAAAGCTCCAGGCATGTTTTTATCGCATCCAACTACCGTAATCAACCCATCGTAACTCATTGCTTGCACAACGGTTTCCATAGAATCTGCTATAATATCGCGCGATGGTAAGGAGTAACGCATTCCTGGAGTTCCCATAGATATTCCATCACTTACCCCAATCGTATTAAAAATAAGCCCAATAACGTCTTCATTTTTGGTGCCTTCTTTAACCAATTTAGCTAAATCATTTAAGTGCATATTACAAGGATTCCCCTCATAACCTGTACTGGCAATCCCTATAATTGGCTTAAAAAAATCTTCTTCAGTGAATCCTATGGCATAAAGCATGGCTTGTGCTGCAGGTTGTGTTGGATCTTGAGTTACTGTTTTACTATATTTATTAAGTTCTTTCATTTCTATTACAGATAATTATTCGTTTTATCTTTTTGTTATTTATTGTTTTTAAGATTTAAAAAATCTAATAAAATTCAGTAAACCATAAAATAAGTCGCGAAATTAATTTATTAGGTTTTTAAACTTGTAATTTTTAATTATTTATGGTTAAATTCACTAGCTTTAAAATTATTATAACATACTGTTTTTCAATATTTTAAATCTATTTTTTTATGATGTTCAAAACACTCAAAATATTCAATAAAAAAGCCTCCCGTTTTTGGAAGGCTCATATAGTTTATTGTGATTTTATATATAGCCTTCCTATCCCCTCGAAATAATCACAACAACATCAATAGAAACGCTATTTAAAATTTGGATTTTCATTTTTATAAAGCAAATGTTCACTATTAAAATGAAATAGCCAATTTATTCGTTAAAAAATAAAAAATAATTCGTTTTCCAATTTATTTTTTTACTTTTGCATAACAAATAACAGAGGAAAGATTTGACTGATTGCAACCTCTTTATACTCAATACATTTGGTATAAATAAAAATGCTAAAGGCAGTGTAAACTACCTTCGACGTTATCGTCAAATCTCCTACATAAAACATAGTTAAAATGGCATATTTATTCACTTCGGAAAGTGTTTCTGAAGGACACCCCGATAAAATAGCAGACCAAATTAGTGATGCTTTAATTGATAACTTTTTAGCATTCGACAAAGACTCAAAAGTAGCTTGTGAAACCTTGGTTACAACAGGTCAAGTGTTTTTAGCTGGCGAGGTTAAATCTAATACCTATTTAGATGTTCAAAAAATTGCAAGAGATACGATAAACAAAATTGGTTACACCAAAGGCGCCTACATGTTTGATGGTAATTCTTGTGGCGTTCTTTCTGCCATCCATGAGCAATCAGATGATATAAACCGTGGTGTTGATAGAGCAAGTAAAGAAGAACAAGGCGCTGGTGATCAGGGTATGATGTTTGGTTATGCAACCAACGAAACCGAAAATTTTATGCCTTTGGCTTTAGATTTGTCGCATAGAATATTAATTGAACTGGCTCTTTTACGCAGAGAAAACAACGAGATTACTTATATAAGACCCGATTCAAAAAGTCAGGTAACTATTGAATATAGCGACGATAACATCCCCCAACGCATTGAAGCCATTGTTGTTTCTACACAACATGATGATTTTGCAGATGATGACACCATGCTTGCAAAAATCAGAAAAGACATTGTTGGTATTTTAATACCTCGAGTAGTTGCAAAATTACCCGAAACTATTCAAAGATTATTCAATAATGAAATTAAGTACCATATAAACCCAACTGGTAAGTTTGTAATTGGTGGTCCACATGGAGATACTGGATTGACAGGACGCAAAATTATTGTTGACACCTACGGTGGAAAAGGTGCCCACGGTGGTGGTGCATTTTCAGGGAAAGACCCAAGTAAAGTAGATAGAAGTGCTGCGTACGCTACGCGACATATTGCCAAAAATTTAGTAGCAGCCGGAGTTGCCGATGAAGTTTTAGTACAAGTAAGTTATGCCATTGGTGTTGTAGAGCCTATGGGAATTTTTATTGACACATACGGCACTTGTCCTTTTAATATGACCGATGGTGAAATTGCTGAAAAAGTGTCTAAAATTTTTGATATGCGTCCATATGCTATTGAAGAACGTTTAAAACTTCGTGCCCCCATTTACAGCGAAACTGCTGCTTATGGACATATGGGACGTAAAAATGAAACCGTAACCAAAACATTTAGCCAGCCAAATGGAGGAGATATCACTCTAGATGTTGAATTGTTTACTTGGGAAAAGCTAGATTATTTAGATAAAGTAAAAGAAGCATTTGGGTTATAACTCTTAGTTTTTTATAAAATACCAAAAGCCTCATAATTTGTTTTATGAGGCTTTTTCTTTGCCGATTATAATTTGGCTTTATCAGAGAAAAAAATAACTTCGTTTAAAGGTGATATAGTCCATTGAAACTGACCTTGTCCCGGACTATTAAACAGGTCTCCAAAAACCATTAAAAATATTAAATTTTATTCTGTGCAGAGCAGGGTTAACTGCGTTCATCCTGAAAGCTACGTTTTGAAAACACTAAAAACCACAAAATAAAAAAGCAAGCTTTATATTTTGCTTGCTTTCTGTGTTTATTCGTGGGGAGAGCAGGATTCGAACCTGCGAAGACGTAGTCAGCAGATTTACAGTCTGCCCTCGTTGGCCGCTTGAGTATCTCCCCAAAACTGAGCGCAAATATATTATTGTTTCTTTATACTGCAAAAAAAAGCTGCAGAAGTTTTGGATAAAATTTTGATAATTCTCAGAACCTATATAAGTGACAAAAAACATTCCATTTTACAATTCGTACCTCACCCTAAATGTTATAAATCTTGGTTGAATAAAATATTCAGAACTAAACACTGAAATATTATTAGAACCATTTTGTGCTTGCGAATCAATATTTAAAAGGTTGGTAGCTTTTGCCTCAAATTCCCATTTAGAAGCTTCGCCTTTTCTATAGGCTAGTGATGCATCCCAATTTTCAAACGAATTTGATCCACTTTGCTTTGTATAAGCATAATTGGTTCGGAAGGTAAATGATTTCCATATATAAGCATCAAACTCTGCTGATGGAGCATTCGTTACAAACTTTGTATTTCGTGTACCTTGGTTATTCTCTCTTACTGTATAAGCATAGCTTATGGTGACGTTGGGTGCTTCTCTAAAATTAGTTCTTAATTCTGGCGTATAGCTTTGTGTAAAGCTCTCATTAAGAGATTGGGCTCCTTGAACAAATTGATTAATTTTACTGTAGTTAAAACTGGTTCTCATACTAGCTCTTAGCTTACCAAATGTACGCTGGATACGACCAAACGCATTGATACTTTCATCTGCAAAATTAGAATTGAAAAAAGAACTGGTTCTAATTACACTAGAAAAATCAGTTAAGCTTCTAATTTGATCTATGTTATTACTGTAATTTAAACTTGCAAAAACGTTGGTATAGTTAAAAAGATTGAAACTCTGATAGAACAAACTTGCATTGTGAGACAGCCCGTTTTCTAATTCCGGATTACCAAATTGAATGCTATTAAAATTATTTAAAACCAAACCTTGGGCTAATCTAGTAACATCTGTAAATTGATTTCTAATATTATATCTTAATGTTAAACTTTCACTCTTTTTAAACTGAATACGCGTTTCAAAATCTGGTAAAATTCTAAAGAAATTATCCTTATACTCCGTATTAAGTTGTGTATTATTATTGCCATAAGCATGTAATGAAAATCCTGGAGTAATAGTAAACTTGCCCGTTTTTAAGGTATAATGCGTACCTAAATACATATCACTGAAATTAAATTCAACATCGTTTGAATCTAAACCATCATTTATAGTAGGTGTTGGATCAAACTGAGAATTATCATCTAAAAATTGAAAGATATTTGAATCAAATTTTTGATTACTAACAATGACGCCTAATGTGAAATTAAGATTGCTTTTTGCATTTAAAATATTATAGTAATCAAGCTTAGCATCTAATTGATTGGTTTTTATGCGTCTGTCTTGTGAAATATTATAGTTATTTAAAGTTCTGTCTAGACCTAAAGCTGAAGCTGTATCATCAAAAGCATCTCTATTATCAGGATCTAATTCATCGTTGTTATTTGGATCATTTTGTAAAATAACATTATAAAACGGGTCTTCATCTTGCAATAAATGTTGAGCTTCAAAAGCAAAAATATTACTATCGTCTAAGGTATAGTAGTAGTTTACATTTTGGTTAATGCTGTAAGGGGAACTATCTTCAAACTGGTCTGTTTCACCAACTACAGACGAAAACAAAGTTTGATATTGACTTTCTTTAGTAAGTCTGCCTAAGATATCATAATCTAATTGATTTTTATAGTTTGGCTTATAGGAAGCGCTCAATTTAAGTAAGCCTAAATCTGAACGTTGTGTTGTGTTTTGTTGAGTCTCTTCATCGGGAATTCCTAATTCTGGATCTGTATATTGTAGAAAACTATTCTCTTCTAACTCAACTCGGCTACTATTAATTATGGCAAATCCACTTATATCTAAAGCCTTGTTAGGAGAATAGCTAAAATTACTCGCTCCAAGTTTGGTTTCTATATCTTTTGCTCTATTATTTTGAGTGGCTAAAAACCCTAAGCTATTATCTCCCAAATTAATACTTGTACCACTACTTCTGCTAGGGGCTCTAAAACCACCTCCAAAATTTCTAAGGTCTCTTCGTGTTAATGCTGGCTCACCTGTATTGTTTAAATCACCAATAAAATTAAGACTAAAATTGGGGCTATAATAAAATAACTTGGGTTGCACTAAATACAACTCATTATCAGTAGAAGCACCGCCACCGGCTGTAACATTACCAAACCAAAAGTTAGACTTTCCTTCTTTTAACTTAATATTAATAGCTACGTTATCTTGATTATTGGTAACTCCACTTAACTGTCCAACCTCTGAATAGTTGCGCAAAACCTGAATTTTATCAACCGCATTAGACGGTATATTTTTTGTTGCTAATTTGGTATCACCGTCAAAAAAATCTTTACCATCAACCATAAGTTTATTTACCACTTTACCCTCAACTTCTATTTGCCCATCAGCATTAATCTCAACACCTGGCAATTTTTTCAAAACATCTTCTAACTTTCGCTCCGATCCATTTTTAAAAGAATCTGCATTATAGATTAAAGTATCACCTCTAACGGTTACGGGCATTTCATATGTTAACTCAACAGCGTCTAATTCATTATCTGATACTAAACTAAAATCTTTAGCTATGTCTGCCTCTTTTGTGCTTAGAATTTCTTCAAACGTTTTTAAACCAATGTAACTTACTTGAAGCTTATAATCTCCATTTTTACCTAATGTTAAGGAATACTTTCCTTTATCATTAGTTATAGCATAAGACTCTAAACCATTTGTTTTTTGATTAATGGCAATAACATTAGCAAGTTCTAAAAGGTTGCCAATACTGTCTTTCACAACTCCTTGTACTTTTATTTGGGCAAAAGAAGTAGTTACTGCTAATAAAAGCAGAGCAAATAATAGTTTCTTCATAATTAATTTTGATTACAGAATAAAGTTGGTTGATAAAAATTATAAAGTTGGGTTAACGTCCATTACCACGACCACGATAACTATTTCTAAACTCTTGCATTTTGTCAATAATAATTTTGTTGTACTCTTTTTTGGTTACAACTTTCCCTTTATTTGGAGCTTCTATTTTAGTTTTTTCTTCCGGATTCATTACAATTTTTGAACATAACAATGTTGTGTTTCCAGCGGAAACTTCTAAAATTAAACCTGGAAGCCCCCAATAGTCCCCTGGCCCTTGACTAACAGGAATCATAGGCGTGTACCATGCTTCAATTTCTACCATTTCAATAACTTCTTCTGCTGGATCGGTTTTTAAACTTGCTACAACGTCAGTTTTTGCAGAATCAGATGTCTTTTCTGCAGTAGTTTCTCTTGCACCTTCCCAAGAAAATGTCCACCAAGAAATATCGAAAGCAGCCCTTGAACACGTCGCTTTAAAACACGTATACTGCCCTATCTGTTTCGTTTCAGTTCCCATCTTCCACTCTAGAGCCTGTATGTTTTCACTTACTAAAAACTGCTTGCCATATAGTTCTTGATTCTGAAAGAATGCATTGGTCTTTATATTTTTGTACAAGTCGCCCGGAGAAAAATTCTTTCCCCATGAATCTGTAGCTCCCGACATGGCATCTAATTTTTCATCTTCCCAATAAATAGATTCTTCTTTATTAAAGGTTAAAATAAATGTTTTTTCTAATCTGTTTTTTAAACGTGCTTCCACTTGTTTTTTTTGTTGCTCGCTCATTTTGGCTCCCCAACTACCCAGTTCCATGGGTGTTTTTGAAAAATAGTATGCTTTCCCTTGAAAATCCTGTTGCGCAGACAGCATAGTATTTACAAAAAAAAGTGAAGCCAATAAAAAAAGTAATTTAGTAGACACCGTTTTCATTTTAAAATATTTAAGAATAAATTAATATTGTTTAACAAATTTAACACAATGCTAAACATTTTAATTGTATTATTAAAACAATTAACACTAGTTTACAATAGATTAGATCCCTTTTACTCATATTCGTTTGGCTAAAGCCACTAAATTTAGAATATG
Organism: Mariniflexile sp.; assembly: GCA_051275695.1. GTDB lineage: Bacteria > Bacteroidota > Bacteroidia > Flavobacteriales > Flavobacteriaceae > Mariniflexile. The sequence goes on along the minus strand of JBNMNO010000039.1, from coordinate 1,982 downwards.
TTAAATTATAATCCTGTGCGTCCTCCACCTTGTCTGCCTCTATTATTTCGCATTTCCTCCATTTTTTCACTAATAATTTTATTGTATTCTTGTTTAGATACAACTGTTCCTTTAGTTGGAGCTTCAATTTCTGTTTTCTCATCAGGATTCATTATAATTTTTGAACATAACATAATTGTATTGCCCGCAGATACTTCTAAAATCAAACCCGGAAGCCCCCAATATTCACTTGGGCCCTGGTTTATAGGAATCATAGGGGTATACCATGCGATAACTTCAATCATTTCCTTTTCCTCTTCTACTTTTGTATTAGCAGTATCATTTTTTGTAGAATCTTTAGCTTTTGCAGCGTCATTGTTATTTGTTCTATTGTTTCTTGACCAATTTATCTCTGTAGATGGTTTCGTTGCTGTAGCCTTAAAACATGTGTATTTCCCTATTTGCTTGGTTTCAGTACCCATTATCCATTCTAAGGGTTTCATTTCTTCTTTAATTAAAAACTGCTTTCCAAAAAACTCTTGATCTTGAATATATAATTTTGTTTTTACATTTTTATACTGAGGTCCGGCAGAAAAACTACTCCCCCACACACTTGGTCCTCTTCCGCCAACTGGAGCCTCTAGCTTTTCATCTTCAACATACATGGATTCTTCTTTGTTAAAAGTTAGAACATAGGTTTTTTCTAACCAGGATTTCATTCTGTCCTCCATTTGTTTTTTTTGTTGTTCATTCATTTGTCTATCACCTGTCCATCTACTCATATCCATAGTAGTCTTAGATTGATAATAGGCTTTCCCCTGAAAGTCTTTTTGAGCAAATGAGAAAACACTAACTAGCAGTAAAACACAAGTAGTGCATAACTTAATAAATCTGAACTTCATAGTAAATTAACTTTAGGTTTATGTAAAAGTAAATTTCTACACCGTACTATGACATGAAATTCGTTAATTAGTTTAACCTGACACATGTTAAAGTATTCTTAAATTTTAGTGTCCCGTTTTTATCTTTTTGAAACCCAAATTATTTTATTTAAACTAATTTGATTTTTGTATTTTTAAAACTTCTATGAATCGTATATTCTTTTTATTTTTTTTGTATTCAATTTCAATATGTTCGCAAGAATCTATTGAAACATCATTCATTAAAAAAACAAAGCTAAAAGCAGACACCTTTGTTAGTGTAAATAATTTTGATACTACCTTTTATATTTTAGACAATGTGCTTTTTAAAAACAGTAAGAAAACTAAAGGTATTGATATTGGATATAGTAATTTTCAATTAGGAAAAATTACAACTGCAAACACGTTTAACCCTTTAAAAATTAATATTTTTTATAAAGATTTTAATACCGTTTTAATTTTAGATAACCGATTAGCCGAAATATTTAAAATAGATTTTAACACGCTTCCAGATTACAAGAACGTTACACACGTCTCAACAGGCTCTGACAATACGTTGTGGATTTTCAACCAAAATACCCAACAATTAGAACTTTTCGATTATAAAACTAATTCAACACGCGCCAAAACTTTACCCATTCAAAGCCTGGTTTTAGATATAAAAAGCAATTACAATTATTGCTGGATACTTACCGAAAAGCAGCTTTATGTGTACGATTATTTTGGAAATCTATTACAGAAAATGGAAAACAACGGCTATTCATCAATAGCTGTTGAAAATGAAAACATTATTTTTAAAAAAGATAATACCTTGTTTTATTTGAAAAAAGACTCTGGAACTATTATTCCAATTGCCTTACCAAATTTGTTAATAAATCAGTTTTTTGTAACCAACGAAACGGTGTATATTTACGACAATGAAACCCTACATCAATTCCAATTAAAAAATTACTAAATTATGCATATTGCAATTGCCGGAAATATTGGCGCAGGAAAAACAACTCTTACTAAATTACTAGCCAAACATTACAAATGGGAAGCACAACTTGAAGACGTTGTAGACAATCCCTATTTGGACGATTT
>JBNMNO010000038.1:0-22467 GCA_051275695.1 Mariniflexile sp. | reverse complement strand
GAATATATTCCGCTTCCGAACAGTGCTTTTTACTCCACCAAAACCACCAACCTGTATGCTCGTGCCACGGTCTAAAAATAATAGGTATTTTTTTGCCATCGTCATCAATAAGCGAGTTGAAGAAAGCTGCTAGATTGTCTAATTGAGTTAAAAACTCTTGATGTTTTTCGCCTTCAGGCAAGATGGCTTTCACTACATTTTTTGATTTATCGGGATGATCTTTCCACATATAGTTTCCGCCATATGGGTTTTCTGCATGCCACTCCATTGTATTGAACCCTCCCATATCGTGAAATAGTTTCATTTTATAGCGAGCAGCTTCAAATCCTTCTCCTCGTGCTATTTGAGTAATACCATAGTCTGCTCCCCATCCTGCTAAAGCAGGGTAATCCCCTGTAACCATCTCAATATCGCTACGATCGTTATCATCTCTCCAACCAACCCCACGACCAGTGGCTTCCTGCATTCCGAAGAAAACACCTTTCCCCTTTACATTGAGGAGTTTATCATAGAGTTTCTGCGTCAACTCACTACTAGTTCTCTCAGTATTTTGGGATGTAGCATTGGTAAATACACAAATCAAGGATAAAATAAAAAGTGTTTTCTTCATGCTGATGTATTTTTCTTAGGGTTAAAAAAGCAATTGCTTTTAATTAACATCATTCAACAAAAACTTTGCTTGTGAATTCAATGATTTGGCAACTACTACTGCAACCCTTTCTATTTCATTCAAATTAGGCACTTCAATTATTATTGTTCTTTTCTCGCCTGGTAAAAGATTAAAATAGGAATCGGAATAATAGCTTGGAAGAATGGATTCATCATTTTCAAGTAAATCCATTTCAACATAGGGTGCTATTATCGCTCCATTGTTTACAACTTCTACTTTTATTGAATTATTTTCTTTATCAATCAAAGCGTTCTCGATTGTCAGATTGGTTTTGTTTAAATTATTTAATCCTTTAGGCATATTTGTGTAGTCGTCGTTTGTCCAATAATCATTAATGGACACAACATTACCTTCATTATTTGTCAACTTAAATCGAATCATTCTCAAATTTTCAATCGACTTTGGGATGTCCACTATAAAAACATCAACCTTTTCGTTGCTTTTTATATTGATGCGCTTACTTTGATTTAGCTGTATTTTACCACTAACATTGTACAGCGCTAATTCAGCTATCAATCCATTATATGAGTTAGAAGATGCATTTACTACTTTTACCTTATGATTAAATAGATTCCATTGAATATGCAAAGGTTCACATGCTTTTTTTATCCCGTAGAAGGTGCCAAAAGTTTTATAATCCCATGAATAAGTTTGTTGTATAAGACTATACCACGATGGGTGTGTCATCCAATACAGAAGGCCAGAAGTTCCATTGACATCATCATCCCACATTTTGTCATTCCATGACTCAAACATTATTCGGTGTAAATTATAATTTAATACTTGAGCCCTTTGTGTAAACTCCTCAGCATTTTTGCAGGGTTCTAACCCAAAAGCATCAATATCTTCACAGTATTCGTTCCAACCCACCCATCCATTTACAATGGCATCATGATAGGACCAAACTTCACCACGAGGCCACATATCTTCCTTGGGAATAAACTTTTTTAAAGTCCCGTATGTAGGAACAGAAGGAGCTCCTAACTCCGTATTAAATCCCGCAGCTATATTTTGATAGTACTGCTTATAATCTCTTATATATTTCCATGGACCACTACTACCCAAGTTTACATATCGTGATTGACCGTGATAATGTCTAGTACCATCGTTTTTTGCTACAATGTTCTGAAAACCCTCCTCAAGATTTCGAGGTGCATAAGTTTCATTACCACATCCCCATATAGCAATTGATGGATGATTAACATATCTTTTAACAATGTCCTCAGCATTTTTAAGAAATAATTTATGGTCTAAGGGTCTTAGATTAGAGTCTTCAGTAGAAATCGTAAAATCATTCCAAACCAATATGCCATATTCATCACATAGGTTATAGAAAACCTCTTCAGTATTTTGCCCTAACCAGTTGCGAGCCATGTTGAAGTTTTGTTCTGCATTTAATCTAAAGTAAGGTTCCAAACGTTCACGCGAAACTCTTTTCATTGCATCATCCATACCCCAATTACCCCCTTTAATAAAGATTGGTACCCCATTGACTTTAATATATAAATATGGATTTAAACTACTCAGCTGGTTAAAATCACTAATACTTACACCATTGCGAAGCTGAGGAAGCACTACAGATGAATTGTTAGAAACATTTTTCAAAATTTGTTTATCAAAAACAAATAGGGGTTTTTTAATTTTAACATCCGTTGGTGAATAATCAATTCTTACGTCTTGTTTTTGAGGTGTGTCTACCATTAGTTCATAAGACATCTCCCTAATCCCAAAACGGATTGTCTTTTCACTACCACTATCGGTTGTTAGCTTTAAATGATATAGTGGTTGATCTCCGTATCCATTTGGCCACCAAAGCTTTGGATTGTCCATTACCAACTGAGGGAATGATTCAGGTGAGAGTATAATACTTTTTCGTTCTCTAGCTGCAAGGCTAAAATCACGATTCACTTTAATAGCACCTATTTCTCCACGTAACCTAACTTTCTGGGATTTATCGCTATTATTTAGAAGTGTGGCCTTAATAGTAATTCTAGCTTGAGATGTATCAGGAAGAGGCAAATCAGTAATGACCTGTGTGTCTTCAATTGATACAGCTCCACCAAAAGACAATCTTACATCCTGCCAAATACCAATAGAACGATCTCTCATTGCGGGCATCCAATCCCAGCCCTCTGTTGCGACAAAAGTAGGACCATCAAGACAGAGTGCGCCTCCATTAGGACCAAAATGTTCCATATTAGCTTCATGTGGAATACCAGGATTGTTTGGTGGAAAAATTAAAACTGCCAAGACATTATCCTTATTTTTTAATAGACGTGTAACATCAAAATTCCCTCGAATAAAAGCGCCATTAATGTCCCCCAACAACTGTCCGTTTAACCAAATTTTTGCTCTGTAATTAATGCCATTAAAAATTAGTTTGGCATGTTCTGTTTTATCAATTCCTTGTGGTACGTCAAATTTTACTCTATACCACCAATTCATGCGACAAAGTGAATCAGGAATTTGCATATTATTTAAACCAATATAGGGGTCTGGATAGACTCCTTGATCAACGAGGGTAGTTAAGACAGTACCTGGTACGGTTGCGTTATACCAATTTTGGACATTGTAAGATGGCTCTAAAATGGGTTTTGAAACTGCTTTCCAGGCTTCTATCATATCCCATCCTTTAGAAATGACATACTCATTGTCCTGAACCAATGTTAGCGCTCCCTCTGTTACAATTCTTTCCTTAACATTAGTAATAGCAAGAGGGGCATTACCTATTGGCAGGTTTTCTTGCACCTCGTTTAAACCAAAATTATGATTTTGAGAAAAGGCACTAGCAAATACTAATGAAAACAGAAAAATATAAAGTGGATGGAAATTAAAATTATTCATAGTACTTATCAATTAAAATTTAGTAGAAAGCGCGGGTAACCATTTCTTGTACTTTTCTAATTTCATTACGGGCTTAAAAGCTAAATAGTGGTTATTGTAAGTTGCACCATTAAGTTTATAATTAATTATCCACAATTCATTTTTATCAACTTTAGGCAATTCATCTATGTTTAATTTTCCATTGGCCTCAACTTCCACTGTTTTAGAAAGAAGGATTCTTCCAGAATCTTTATCCGCAATATTAATTTCTACTTTTTGTTTGTTTCTCGTGTCGTTTACCAACACTACAGGATGCCCGGAGTTACCTTCACGAATATCACCAATCATAACACACACATCTGTCTGTACCTTTTTAATATACTCATAAGCCAGTTTTTTTCCTCCATAATAATCAATTATAGCATCCGAAACTATGGGCCACCCATCACGAAGGTTCCACCAAAGAATTCCATGGCGCTGACCTTTATTCATGCGCCAGAACTCTATGAAGTATTTTTTTGCTTCTGCTTGTACAATTTGAGAAGCGGTAACAAAGTCTTCCAACTCTGTAGGGCACTCACCAAAAACTTCTCGAATCTGATTCACCATTAAAAAGTTACGCTCTTTATTAGTATAAGCATTAGGACTCGACATGGTTGCCTTGGCCTGCCACTCTTCATTCCAAACCAATTTTTCAGCCTTTTTAACTTCTCCGATTACGGTTACCACATCTTCCTGGCTCGCTTTTGCTTCTTTTTCCCATGGATACACATTTTCTGGAGTCATCATTTTTTTAAGACTTTCCACATTTGGTGCGCCATGATAACCTATTTCGCTTACAAATTTGGCATTGTTTTCCGTATAGAACGGAGCTTTATAGAAACCACGTGGTCCCCAAAGGTGCATTTCAGGTGATAAATCTTGACTAATTCTATTATGAATTTTAAAAACTTCTTCGCTTATAAAAGGAGAGCTTGGTAAATATGGTGTTTCAGGATCCCATTCGCGAACAGCAAGTGGTAAAACCTGTCGACTAATGACATCTGTGTTAGGGTCTATATGCGATTGAGCACCACCCCAGTCTAGAGATACATCATTTTCGTTGTTACCGGCCCACAATACAATTGAAGCATGATTTCTTAACCTACGAATTACCTTATCTGCCTCAATTTTCACTTTATTTTTAAATTCATTATTCTGCGGATAGGTTGTACATCCAAAAATAAAATCGTGCCAAACCATAATTCCATTTTCGTCACATAAGTTATAGAAACGTTCACTTTCATATACATTTCCACCCCACATACGAATCATATTAACATTTAAATCAGCTAACCAGCCAACTGCTTCATCAACATGATTAATGTCACGGCTGTGTAGCGCATCTAACGGCACCCAGTTCGTTCCTTTTATAAAAATATATTCGCCGTTTACTTCAAAATGAAAATCACCTGGATTGTCATTTGTGTTTATAGGAGTTAAAATTAACTTGGAAGTTTTAATTCCGATTTTTTGTGCATTCTCAGCGATAACAGTGCCATTAGCGTTCTTAATTTTTATGCTTGCATTGTACAGCGCTTGTTCTCCAAAACCTCGTGGCCACCATAAATCTACATCTTCAAGAGCCCAAATTGGCTCGCGAGCAATGGTTGTAGTTACAGGTATTTCTCTCTTTAAAATATAGTTTCCATCACGTTCAAGTTCAAAAGAAATAGTTAGATCGTCTATAAGAAGTTTATCCGTTTGAAATTGCCAGTCGACATACATACTAGCTTTTTTTAAATCGACATCAACTCCTTTTGTAACCCAGTATACAGAACTGAAATAAGTTTCTGGTATTATTTCCAACTTCACATCTTTCCAAATTCCAGCACTCATTATTCTTGGCATAATATCCCAACCAAACATGTGCGGAGCTTTACGAATGGCTGCAGCTTCACCTAATTGATCGTAACGAACACCAAAATTGTTCCTCAAATGATTTCTAGCTTCCAACTCAGTTGATTTAATATGGACATAAAGGGTGTTCTTATCTTTCAATAGGTCTGTAACATCATAATGATGTTCTACCAACATATTATCTATAGAAGCAATCAATTGATTATTTAACCAAATATCTGCTATACAATCAATTCCATCGAAAACTAACTCCACTCGCTCTCCATTTTCAAGTTTTGGTTCATCAAATTTTCTTGTATACCACCAAGCATAAGTTTCATATTTTCTTAAATCATACACATTGGTTCCTATCATAGGGTCTTCAATAATCCCCTCTCTTTCAAGGTCTATTTCAACATTTCCGGGAACAGTTGCTGAAATGTTTTTAAATTTAGATTTCAATAGCTCGTTGGGGGTTTGGGGAGCATTTTGGTCCTGAACACCGTAATAAAGTGACCAATCGGTCTTTTGCATAGTATTTAGTGACAATACTTTTTTAGTTGAGGGTTTGTTATTTACCTCCTTTACCAATTGTGCATTACACAAAGAAGAAAAAACAATTAAAACCAGAATACAAAGATATTTTTTCATTATAATATTTTTTTAATTAATCAATTACTTTAAGTTTAAAACTCTCGGAACTAAAAGAAGCTGCCGGAAGTCCTTCTTTATTAAATAAATTTGGAACTGCGCTATCCGTCCAGCCAAAACGTACATTAACCGGTTGCGCTACTTTTGAACTATACACAACAACATGTTCACCATCGATTCTAGCTACCGCTGGATAATATGTACCCTCTTTTCCTGATATTTCAAAGAATGTAAGGATCTTGTCCTCGGAGTATAATCCACTGCCAATATTCTCAAAATAAATCTTAATAGTATTTCCTTCAATATTTATATTTTTATACAGTGGGCCTGAATAGACCAAGTTGTTAAACCCATAGTTTTTGTTTAGTGCCCATAAAGACAAACGCTTTCCTACATCTTGTTTGTTTGCTGGGTGAATGTTGTAAATGTCTCCAATATCTGAAGTGACTACCATACCTGTATTGGCTAACTTCATAGTGAGCCGTTGTGATTCTCTTAATATGGCAGCTTTTCTATCCTTTTCAGAATTGTAATTATAGGGTGCTATTTGCACATAATAAAAAGGAAAATCACCTTGCTCCCAATTATTACGCCAAGCATCAATCATTAACGGAAAAGATTTGCCGTACTCTTCTGGAAATCCTACATTATTTTCACCCTGATACCAAACAACTCCTTTTATTTTATAAGGTATAAGCGGAGCAATCATGGCATTGTACAAAACCGTTGGACTTTGTTCGTTGAGCAATTGTTTCGGACGGTTTTTAAGATTGTTTTCCTTGTTGAAAAGGCGAAAAGTTGATGGGTTTTCAAAGCATCCCAACATCTTGTATTTCCAGTCACCTTTCAACGAAATAACTACCTTGTTTCCGTTCTTAATAGATGGATTTCCTTTATATATGCCTCCACCCCCAACATTATCTAACACCCGAACTGCTATAATATTTTTACCATCTTTTAACAATTTAGATGGAATATTATAAATTCTATCTTTTTGCCAACCTTCGTCTTCTCCTATCTTCGTTCCATTGAGATAGGTAGCATCTAAATCATCTATTGGGCCTAAAAATAATTTGTATCCTTCCTTTGAATTATCATCGTTAAAAGTAAATTCTTTACGGTACCAAATGATTGCATCAATATTACCAAACTCTGCCTCAAATGCTTTTGGAATTTCGTGCGTTTCCCAGGCCTCATCATCTTCATCGAAATTATTGAATAAAGGTAAATTTGAATCCATCAAGTCATTCATTTTAATGTAAGGCAAATTTGAAAAGTCGTAATTATCCATTCCTTGAATCCAACGCTGGTAGCTTAATTGGTTTACTTCTTCTAATTCATTATCGCTACGAATATTGGTGAAGCGTTTAATTTTTTCAGCATACTCTAAAGGCATCCAGCTTTCGACGGGTGTTCCTCCCCAAGTCGATTGTATTAAACCGATGGGGACATTTAATTCCTTGTTTAAGTTCTTTGCAAAAAAATAAGCAACAGCAGAGAAATCACTTGCATTTTCTGGAGTGCATATTTGCCAGGTACCGTCAGCCCTATGCTGAGGCGTGATTGCTTTTTCTCGTGGCATGTTAAATAATCTAATATTTGGAAAGTCTGCTGCAGAAATTTCTTCTTCAGAGTTTGTAATTATATCGTTTGGCAACAAGCCTTTCAATGGCATTTCCATATTAGACTGACCCGAGCATAACCAGACTTCGCCTAACATAACATTTTCGAGTACTATTTTATTTGTAGATGAAATTTCGATTTTATGTGGTCCACCAGCTGTTGTCGATTCTAGATTAGCAATAAACTTACCTGATGAATCTGATTTTACCGCTATTATCTTATTATTCCATGAAGTATAAATATTTATTTTTGATTGAGCCTTTGCCCATCCCCATATCGGAACACTGCTATTTTGCTGAAGCACCATATTGTTCTGAAATAAGGGTGCTAAAGTAACTTTAGACGTTTTTGTACATGATATAAACAACACCCAACAAAAAATTAATATTAATAAAATTGGTTTTTTTTTCATTTATTTTTTTTTATAATTGAGTTTATGCACCAATAAATTTTATTTGGTTTTACTAAAAAAATGATATTCTAGCGTTTGGCAAAGTACGTGATAAACAGGTAAGTGCAATTCTTGTATTTGGGGAGTGGAATTGCCGCCTACATTAATTAACACATCACAATATTTGTTAAACGCTCCTCCATCTCTTCCTACGAGGCCTAAAACTTTCATTCCTTTAGCTTTTGCAACCATCATAGCTGCAATTACGTTTTTTGCGTTACCTGATGTTGATATTCCTATTAAAATATCTTCTATATTTCCATAACCAACTACCTGTTGTGCATAAATCAATTCAGCATCCACATCGTTGGCAAAAGCCGAACTTAAAGCATTGTTCCCATTTAGAGAAATTGCTGGCAACGCACCTTCCAATTTCTCGCTCATATATTTCCCTTTTTCACCAAAATCTGACAAAAGGGTGTTTTTAAGATTTTCAGGAATTTCCCGTGGAATAGAAAACCGCTTCATCAATTCCCCAACAATATGATCAGCATCAGCTGCACTTCCGCCATTTCCACAGATTAGTAATTTTCCTGAATTTTCGTAAGAATTTTTTAATAATTCAAAAGCTTTATATATATCATTTTTAGCAGCTCCCAACACAGGATTGCGAACTACTAGATCTTCAATCATTTTATCTACACTCATTTTTTTCTATATTTTTTTCTATGTTAATTTTAAAAAAACCGTCAATGGCAACACTTAAACTCGCTACATCTCCAACTTTATCTCCCAGTTCTGCTGGTACTATCTTACAAACAGACCAAGCGCCTTTTAATGCTTCCTTCTCTATAATTTCAACTGATAATTTAGAAAATAACTGAGGGTTTCGAGCATATACACTGCCAATAATTATAATTTCAGGATTTAAAATATCTATAATAACAGAAAGGCCATAACCAAGTTTCTTTGCGGATATTTCAAAAACCTCAAGAGCATCGGCATCTCCAGCATTAGCAAGTTTAGAAAGTTGTAATGTTGTTATTCCTTGTAATTCGTCATAAGATTCGCAATAGGATAATTTTTGACCTATATTCAATTTTTCTTCTGCTCTAATTTGGGCAATTTTAGCAATTCCTGAGCCACTACAATACCCTTCAAACGATCCTGATTTATTAAACCCACTCGGGCCATTACTATTTAATCTAACATGCCCAACTTCTCCGGCATTATCATTTGTTCCAGCATAAAGCTTACCGTCAAGAATAAGACCGGCGCCTAAACCTGTCCCGAAGGTTAGAAATACTACGTTTTTGTAACCTCTCCCCGCCCCAAACCTCCATTCAGCCAACGCACAGGAATTTGCGTCATTTTGAATAAAAGTTGGCTTATTAGTTGCCTTCTTAATTATATCAACAATCGGAATATCGTCCCAACCTGGCAAATTAGGAGGTGATAGAATAATTCCTGTTTCACTATTTAGTGGCCCCCCACAACTAATACCAATAGATTTCAATTGAGTAAAATCATAAGACTTTTCTAATATGGCGAGACACTTTTTTATCTCATCTATGGCAAAGTATGGTCCTTTTTCGGCATGCGTCGCAAACTGATAATGCGACAAAATATCCATTTTATCGGTGCCATATGTCACCGCACATTTTGTTCCGCCGATATCAATACCTATAAAATAATTCTGTGTTGACATTTTATATCTTTTGATTAGAATTAGTATAAAAACTAACAATTATTAAATACAGAAATACAGCTAACAAAACCGCAAAACTGGCCAATACGCCAATATATGAGCTAACCATTCCCATAATTGGAGGTATAAATGCACCTCCAACAATAGCCATTATCATTAGGCCTGATATTTCATTAACACGATTTGGAAACTTTTCAACTGCAATTGAAAATATTAATGGAAAAACATTTGCAGCTCCAATTCCAATAATAAAAATTGCTATTCTCGCAACCCAAATATTTGGAATTACTAATAACATAATCACACCAGCAGCAGCTAAAATTGTAGAAATTCGAAAAAGAAGCATCGTATCTAGAAAACGTAATGAAATAGCCCCGAAAAATCTTCCTATCATTTGCGCCGTAAAAAACAAACTAATACTGAGGGACGCAGTGTCTAATGAAATACTATACACATTTTGCAAAAGATTGACAATGTTGGTTTTCATTCCTACTTCAGCTCCAACGATAGCAAAAATTCCTAATACAAGCGCTAAAATATGCTTGTTTTTTAAGAGATTGATACAGGAAGAAAATGTTGCAGGCTTCTTATTGATTTTAACTTCTAAAATAGGAGTTAAATACAACCATAAAACAGTTAAAAAAGAGATTAAAGCATAAACTACAAAAACTAATTTCCAATTATTAAATCTAATCGCCATAAAAACTGCTATTAGCGGTCCCGCAAGTGAACAAATTGCCTTGATAAATTGACTTAGGCTCATAAAACTAGAAAACTTTTCCTTAGAAACAACATCGTGTAAAAGTGGGTTTGCAGCTACTTGAACAATCGTATTACCTATTCCAAGAAAAATAAATGCAAACATCATTGAATAAAATGAATAATAAAAAATGGGTATCATCATGGATAAACCTGTTAAAAGCATTCCAATATTTAATATTTTCTTTTTCCCGAATCGGTCGATAAAAATACCTGCTGGAACAGAAAAAAGAAAAAACCAAATAAATGCCATGGAAGGTAAAAACTGAGCGACACTATCTGTAAGTTTAAAATCATTTTTTATATACCCTGTTGATACTCCTACAATATCAACAAACCCCATTACAATATAAACCATAAAAACTGGAGCTAATGAGGACGTTTTTTTAAAAGAATTTGACATAATTAATGAATGAAAAGGTGAAAATTAGTTTAAAGTTGATGTAATTCAATAAAAAAGGTTACCATGCTCACAATAGATGGTAACCTTTTAAATTTAACTATTCACCATTAATGAGTAATAAGCAATTTCATCGTTTGAGTTTTGTCTTCAATTGTTAACTTGCAAAAATACAAGCCGGAATTAAGCTTTTTAGTATTCCAATTAATAGTGTGCTTTCCTGCAGTGTAAGTTTTATCGTTAACCAATGTAGCTATTTGAACCCCTAAAATATTGTAAATTGATATGTTCAAGCGAGTAGATATTGGTATATCAAATTCAATCGTTGTTTCTGTATCACTAGGATTAGGATATCCTTTAAGTCCGAAAACATTATTTTGTCCGAAATCATCTACAGATAGACTACTGTTATATGCTGATATTATATCGGCTAGACCTTGCACTGGATCGTAACTATCAATCTCAGAAGTCCAGTGTAATGCCCCTATGCTTAAACCATCAATATTTGATTTAAAAGCAGAACCGATTGAAAAATCTTCAATAAAATCTGAAATTTTCGTAACACCAGCACCGTCCTCTGTTTCTATACCAGGTATCGTTAAAGGATCAAAATCGCCAAAGTAATAGCTACTCAAATCTGGAGTTCCTGTTTCATCTGGAACTTCATACATTTTACGCAGCCAAATAGCAATCTGTGGAGCTGTAGTTGTAGATATTGCAGTTGTTACCATTTGTGGGTCTTGATCTAATATATTATTTTCTTCAATAATTCCTGCATGATCCGAAATAAGTGCATTTTCTCTAGCTGCCGTCCATTCTGCAGGCACATCTACCTCATGAGGTCCAGCCCCGTACCAACTAAGGTAAGATACTGGTGCGTCATACAAAGTATTATAAGTCCCTGTGTAATAAGGATCCAACGTTGCCTCATTATGATAAATATTATCGGCCAAATAGATTTTATAGTTGCTTATATCGTTATAAGGAGCAACTAGAGCTGTTTCATCTGAATTTTTTGCATACGTAGGAATTGCTGCTGTTCCTATCTTAATATCTAGGGTATCTATAGCAACAATAGGAAACACCCTTTTATCTGGGTCATTAGCTCTTAGAGTCGAGTCAGTTCCCCACATATTACAATTATAATACAAGTTATTAGTAATATAAGCCTCATAATAATAAGGGTTTAGAGTTAAAAATGTGCTTGAATTTATAAATGTATTGTGGTTAATAAGCGTATATTTAACAAAATTTCCTTGCAGAAGTAAAACACAATTTCCATTTGAAACTGTATTGTTCTCAAAAATAAAAGATTCTATAGGAACATTTTTTGCATCCATCACATTTCCTGCCCAAGGTTGACTTGAATTATGGAAATCTCGAAAATAATTATTGCGAAACTCCATTGTAAGTCCTTGAGGTACTTCCTGTAAAAAAAAGCCTCTTGACGCAGATTCCATAACACAATCCTCAACTATTAAGCTCCTATCATTTCCTTTAACATTCCACATTTGTTCTCCCCAATATGCGCCTTCGGTGTTTCGCCCTTGCATATGAACGTTTTTAAGCGTTAAATTAGAATTTATTTCATTTCTTGCAGGGGCAACATCAGCAACAACAAGTGGTATAATAACTGGTTTCGTTCCACCTGCAGCACCTTCTATTGTTATAGTACCCGTATCGTTATTAACATCAATAGCTGACTGAACAAAGTGAAAGCCTGCCTCCAATTGATAAATTCTGTTTGGATTGATACGATCGCCATTTGCGTCCTTATCCCCGTTAATGGTAGTTTCTAATAAGCCCGCGTTAGACTGCCCACTAGGAATCACAATAACCTGCTGTCCTGCTGGGACTTGTGCATAAGCCATTGTTGTGATCATCGTCACTATAAAAGCGACATTTTTAAGTAAAGTTTGTCTTTTCATGAAATAAAAATTTAAATTAATTAAACAGAAGGAATTTTAATAACAGAAAGCAGCCCTTCTTTTACTGCTTGTTTTATAAATTTAGAACCGATACATTGCCCCGAATATTACCCTGCTACCATAATATTGATTGCTTACAGGTAGGCGCCTATTTTCTTGATACATACTATAATTTTCGTCTATATGATTGGTTAAGTTGGTCGCGTTGAGATAGATATGAAATGACTCAAAAATGCGTTGCTTCAAACTAATATCTAACAACTGAAATTTGTCTGTATAAGCATCCGCAAAAGAATATTTAGCATCCAATCCGCTCAGTGTTTTTCCTTGAAAGCGGTAAGATACTCTTGAGCTAAACCCCTTATAGTCCCAACCTAATATAACATTTGAAATAAAACTAGGTTGTCCTACCATTTTCCCTTCTCTGGTACTATACTTATACCCTGGAATAGGTTGAGGAAAGAAACCAGTACTGTCTATACCTACCACAATATTTTCGAAATAAGGATACTTTGCTTTAGAATCTATGAGTGTTACATTAACATCCAATACAAGGCCCTTTAATATCTTATTTTCTAAAGCTCTAAAGTTCTTTTGATAGGAAAATTCTACACCATAATATTCTGCCTTTTCAGGGTTGTTAATTGGGATTCTTGTTCTGTGAGAATTTATCAAATCATCTACAGGATAAAAATCAAGTCCTGGAAGAGATTCCACAAACCCTTCTGGAGCCTCTCTTATTCTATCATTACGAAGCGGAAAATAATCGGGTAAAAAAGAAATAAAATCGTCAATTTGTTTATAGAAAGGGTTGATCGTTAGCAACCCAAATGTTCTATTATATATCTCTAACGAAAGATCGTAATTCCAAGCAGTAGAAGGTTCTAAAAAAGGATTTGTTGAGGAGAAATTGAGGTTTCCTCTATTAACGTCAACAACAGTTCTAGGGGATAATTGAATAAAACCTGGACGCGAAACACTCTTGTAAATAGCTCCTCTTAAAGCCACTGATTCATTAAATTTATATTTTGCATTTATCGAAGGAAAAAATATCTTGTTATTCCGTTTTACAGATACAGAATCAGGAATTCCTTGGAGCCCGTTTGAATTAACTGCATTTAATAATAGTTGAAAGGCATCATATTGCGTGTCAACTTTTTCCATACGTATTCCAGGCACTAATAAAAGTTTTCCAATAGTTAACTCTAACATTGCGAAAGTAGCTATTTGCTCTTCTCTAGTATTATAATCATTACTATAGCTTTGGTTACCTCTTTGATAAAATAAATCAGGAAAATTAGTCCGGCTTTGCGACGTCATATCTTCCAAAATATTAATATCTGGTGACCAACTCAGGTTGTATCTACCATTAAGAAATTCACCAGGATTATAATTAGGATCAACAAAATTTGTGGCAGCTATTCCATTTTGATCTCCAGCAGGCCAAACTAAGTCAGGATAAATAGACTGTAATGCATTTCTTGAAGCATTTCCTCTACCGGCCATATAATCCATATAAACGGCATCTGAGTTACTGGATCTTTCTAACAAGTGATAATTTCCTCCCAAGGAAAGTATCCCTTTAGTATTCAGATTTTTAAGCTCAAAAGGAATATGCCATTTTATATTTATATCATAATTATTATCTTTAAGGTCAGAATCATTAATATCACTTGATTGAAGTTTATTATCATCAACATTAGGCGCACCACGCAACTCTAGTAATTCTTCTGGCCGTCTAAAAACTAGCATATCTGTGTCAATAAACTCTGTAGTTTTGCTAAATTCTCGAAAAGGATAATAATTATTGTGTGCTTCTGTTTTAACATGAGTATATGCCATACTCAAATCCAATTCAGTTCCAAGAAGTCGTAATTTGTTTTCTAATATATGTGTGGTATTCAGTATTTCATCATTTCCTACTGAAACACCAAGAAAAAAAGGTCTAGTCGCACTTGTAAAATCAAAACTTTCACCCCTATTGGTGAAATCATTAGAGCTTTTATTAACAAGATTTAAAAATGCTACGTCATAAAACTCACTTTTAAAATCTAACACCATACTTAATCCCATACGCTCGCGTATCGTGTTCACTAAATTTAAGTTTGCACCTGTAGTTCTTGCTATATAAGATTCCTCACCTGTTAAATTACCTTCCGGATCTAGTTCTTGTTTCAAAATTGGTCCAGTATAATTACCTCCAAAACGCTGGGAGGAGAGTTGCTTTTGCTCATAAGTCCCTTGAATTTTAATTCCAAATTTATTCTTCAAAAAACGAGTAGAACCTCCAACTGAAGTCTTAGAATCCCCAACATTTGAGAATAAATTATTATACCCACCTTCTGACATGGCGTTAAAACTAGGTTTTTTACGCGCTTTAGCTAACTTTAAATCAACAGTTCCCCCAGTGGCACCCGCATCCATATCTGCACGCAGTGTTTTGGAAATCTCCACGCCAGATAACATTTCACTCTGAACAATACTCAAGTCTGCACTTCTATCGCCAGCATTTGTAGACGCCATTTTCACACCCGCAATGGTTACATTATTTTGAGCAGGTGCCACACCTCTTATAACTACCTTACTAGCTTCTCCTGAAGACCGTTGTAAAGAAATGCCTGGTAAACGTCCAATAGCCTCCGCAGCATTGGCATCGGGCAATTCTAACATTTTTTCAGAAGAGATAACGTTGACAATTTTATTGGATGCTAACTGTTCGTGAATGGCAGTAATTTGACCTTTGGCTTGAACTGAAATAACTATTTCGTTTAATGTATTTCCAGGATTTAGCTCTATTTCAATTAAAGATGGTTCATTAGGTATTACGGAAACCTGGATTTCAGTTTTTTCATAACCTACGGAAGAACAAATAAATATATATGTGCCCATAGGTAATTCAATTTCAAAATTACCATCGATGTCTGCAACAACCCCTTTCATTTCTCCTTTAACAGACACTGTAGCGAAACCAATACTTTCTTTCGTTGAAGAATCAATCACAGTTCCTTTCACTTTTCCAAGTGTTTGTTGACCAAAACTTAAATGAGTTATCATAAATATTAGAAATCCAAATATTATTTTATAATTCATAATCTTTATTTTTAATTTGCTAACACGTGTTAGCAAATTAAGTTAGTGAAATTAAATAGGTAATTCCTGACAAACATAATAATAAATATGGTTAAAACAATTTTATTCTTAATAAAAGATTAAAATTATAATGAATGAACAACAAACAACTATATATTCCTAAGCTAACCTCCATGAAAAATAATTTCAATTTTAAGGACACGATTCTCTAACCACAAAGCTCACATTTAATGTTACTTGCTCTGAATTTATCTTTGAATTTTCAGAGTCAATAGCTTTCATTAAAATTCTAACTGCATCTTTACTCATTTGTTTCAAAGGTTGTTTAACCGCTGTTATTGGTGTAATAGCAAGAGAGTATGCATCAGCATCATCAAAGCTAATTACTGCAATATCTTTAGGAATTCTCTTTTTCCTATTTCTAATTGCTTGTATTCCGAATATTCCAAGTTTGTTTGTCGTGAAAATTATGGCATCTACATTTTTTTCTATCAGTTCATTAACTGCTTTATTAACATTTTTTTCAACATTGCTAAATTTTAATTGTTTTATTAATTCTAGATCAATTATAATTCCACTATCTTTTAACGCATCCACATATCCAGCAGTTCGCTGAGCCATGGTAAACAATTCATTATTTACGTTGATTAACCCCACATGCTTTCTTTCGTTCTTGATTAACCGTATGGTCGCATCGAAAGCCGCTTTGTGATTATTAATATTCACAGTGTTAAAATCCATGTCCTTAAAAATCCTATCAATAATAACAAAAGGGATGTTTTGAAAACTTAACAACTTTAAAATATTAGCAGACTTAATCGGCGGTATTAATATTAATCCATCGATCTGCCGGTGAATGAAATTATCAAGTTGAGCTTTAAATTTATTTTTATTCTCGTCAGAACTGCAAAAAACCACATTATATCCATGTTTACTTAGTTCCAATTCAACCTCACGTGCAATATTTGCGAAAAACGGGTTCGAAATATCTGCAACTATCAACCCTATCATAAAAGTTTTTCCTGTTTTAAGACTTTTTGCTAGATGATTTGTTTGGTAGTTTCGATTTTCAATATGTTTAAGGACTCTGTTTGTAAGTTCATCACTTATCCTCATTTCCTTATTCTTCCCATTTAGCACGAATGATACCACAGTCCTCGATATTCCTAATTCATTGGCAATATCTTTGCTTGTTATCCTTTTATTTTGGTTATTCATTTCAAATTATTTAATAGTTTTAATCCAAAAATAGAAGTGATTCTTCTTATATTTTGTCAAATTTTTATCCAAAAAAACGAGAAATATACTTGTAACCTAAATTTATATTTTTGTAAATATAATAATTCTATCTCGAGTTAAGCTCATTAAATTTAATCACACTTTTCTTTCAAAATTCAGTAACAAAGAAACAAGCTATTGTTATAAAATTATTGAGCTATTAATTTAGCTACTGTATAATTTGTTTATGGTACAAGGGTTTTATATTTACCATTCTGTTAATTAGATTATTGAATATATACTCTTTAGATTGAGAGCGATTAATTCTGTAGCAAAACTCATCAAAATATTTTTGAATATGTTTTTTACTAACATGTGTTGGCATTGTTCTTAACCATGATTTTATTTGATGAATTATAATATGTAATGTTTTAAAGTTCTTTCCATTGTTGCTCTTAATTTGAGTAATATCATACCGTTTTTTTAATGGCTCATAACCCCTCCATTTATCTGTGAATATTTTTGCTGTTGTATTAATATGTTCTTCAAATATTGGTGTTAAAGATTTGCAAGAGTAATCATCTATTGATTTTACATAGACACGTTTAACCCTTTGTTTATCTGTTAACTCAAAAGCTATAACTGCTTTTTTCTTTTTAGAATCATAACTTCTACCTTGTTTTCCTTCTTCTTTTCCTCCAACGGTAAACTCATCTACATGAACCAATTCTGATAAAGGATATTTCTGACTGCTCTGCATCGCTGTTCGTACTTTCTGCATATAAAACCAAGATGTTGTTTGACTTATTCCATAACGCTTTGCTACTTGGACACTTGATAAACTTTTACTACTTGTGCTCATTTCGAAAACAATACAAAATGCCTTTTGCAGACCAAACTTAACTTTATGAAATAAAGTGTTTGCTTTAGAACTCTCTACATGTTGACAAACATAACATTGGTATTTATAATCTTGTTTTAAACATCCTTTGTCACTGCCACATTTCATGCACTGAAAACCATCTTGCCATTTTATTTTTGCCAAATAAGCTTTACATGCATCATCATTTGGTAATTCTTTTACAAAGTTTAGTATATTCTGTCCTCTAAATTCTTCCATATTGTTATATTTACCTATAACAAGATACAAAATTTATATTAATAATTCAAAAATTACAATCCATCGTTTCCCCAATAAAACCAGTAGGCCACTTGACGATAATATGCAATATTTTCAAGGTAACAAATGCTTAAAATTCATTGATTTTAAGGGTCCTGAAATTCACAAAGGAAAAAACAATTATTTTCAATGGAAAAAAGGGGTGAAAATGGTATTAAAAACTTAAATATTACTTCCTAGAATAATTTTTAAAAATTCAATTCCTTTTTTGACAATGATTTTCATTGTTTTCAATTGAACTTTCATTGGGTTTGATCCTTTAATTTTATTAAAAATCATCAAAAACGATAAGCACATACAACCAAAGGAAATTCCCAGTAAAATCAATTGTGGAGCAGTTTTTAAAAAAACTAAAAAACAATGAAAAATCAATGCGTAATTACTTTACAATGCATCCGTTACAATAAGTTATGATCCGTCCTAAAATAAGGCTACATAATTTTAAATATTTTGTATAATAAATCAATTTTATTTTACAACAAAAAGAAATCACATTAAAATAGAAGAAATCGCATAAAAATCGATTTTCATCGATTCTGATTTAGTTTTTACGATTTTAATGTAGATTTTTTTGCTTTTATTCTTTCAAACAATTAAAAGCTGTTTTTATTTTTAAAAATAATTATTTATTGTTCTTCCATAAATATTATATAGTAAGTTGTCATATTTTTTTTAGTTATGCTTTTTAATGTATCACATAAAAAAACGTCATACTCCTTTATAGATGTATGACGTTTGTATTTTTTTTCTTATTTGTTAAATCTCTAGAATTGAACTTCGTTATCTTTCTTCGTTTTGTTCTTTGAATAGCTCATGATAATTATAAATAATGAAAATGTGATTAGCGAGCCTATTATGAAACCTTTCATTGAAATCTGGTTTTTAGATTCCATTGTGAGCTGCTCAGGTTCTTTGATGACACCAAGAAGCTTGGCCTGCTCCATTGTTGGTAATAGTTTGCTCATACCATCTAATTCTATTAGTTCCATATTGCTTTTAAATAAGTATTAATTTATTATTATTTAAAATAAAAGTCAAATCATACAAACGTGATGTTGTTATATTTTCACCATTATGTTTAATTATAACATCCTTATGTAAAGCGTCAAAATTAAACCTATGGCTTTTTAATGTTTGTTCTGATATAGGCCCTAAATTCAATGCCTTTAGCATTAACAAAATCCTGTAATTCTTTTTCAAAGCTTTTTCAAATGCTATTTGCTCAGCTTCTTCTTCCTGTTTTTTTATATAGGCTGCCCTATTCTTACATTTATCGTTACAATACTTGCGCTTTGAACTTTTATACTTTTTTATAAAAGCACCACACTCCTCGTTTTGACATATTTTCATGGTATGAACTATTTGTATTATTCTTCAAATTTAACTATATTTACACTCTTTAACAAATTATAACAATATAATTTACACTAACGTAAACCTTAAACATGGAAAACAGTATAATTCACATTGGAAAACTTCTATCAGAACGTTATATACTTCCAAAACACCTTGGTATTAGTTCAAGGAAAGTATCCTATTGGAAAGAAAAAATCATTTTGCCTTTTTTTACAAAAGATAAGCATGCCAAAATGAATATCACTGAAGCTGTATGGCTTTTTGTGGTAAATGAACTGACCATCATGGGAATTGATTCCAAGCGATTGAAAGCACTTGCCAAAGACGTATGGCATAAACCTATAGAGCAAGGCTATTTGGATGTGAAACTAGATAAGTTAATTGCCACTGCTGACTCAAAAAAAGCAGGCACAGTAGAAACATACAAAACATTAAAAAAGGATAAAATACTTAAAATTGCATTGAAACAAGAAATAAACCCCTTTACAGATAGTGTTTTGGAAAGTGTTTTAATCAAGAAAAACCCAATATCGCTGTTTTACTTTCCATCAACCGGTGAACATCATTTTAGTACTGGAGACAAAGAATTACCTTTAAAATTACTCAACCTTACAAATGAAGCTCCCTTTATATGTATTCCTATCATGCCATTTGTAAAAACAATAGTGTCAATAGAATTTAATATAGTCAAAAAAGAGTTTTCGTATTTAAGTGAAATAGAAAATCAGATTAAAGATATTGTTTTATATAAATCACCAAAGTATATTGAACTAGTTGTTGATAGAGATAATATCGCACCTTTAGTTATAAGAGAACAGCATAAAGGAGCAAAACAACTTGCTGATTTTATCTTGAACAACAAATTACCAAAAAGCTCAAAACTCCTTATTGAACCCCGTTCGCAAGACAATTATAAATTAACCTTAATTACAAAATAAAAATGACCTTTGTATCACTATATCAGTCCTTGACTATTCAACCTGGTTTAATCCTTTCTAGAGATGGACCAGAGTTCAGAATTTTGGAAGACTGCCAAACAGATTCTAAATCATAAAAATGAAACTCCTTATTCCGATCAGGAAATTAAAGAGATAGTTACACTATTAGAAAGCATATCAGATGTGATATGTTATAATCTAACCCATAAAAACCAGTAAGCTTTGAAAAATGTAATTTTATATGTGAGAGTCTCTACCGATGAACAGGCTGATAAAGGGTATTCGCGTCGTGACCAAGAGGCCAAATTACTTCAATACTGTAAAGAAAATAACTATAATGTTATTGATACCTATAGAGAGGATTACTCCGCCAAGACTTTTAAAAGACCTGAATTTAAAAAACTCCTAACTTATTGTAAAAGCAATAAAAAAAAAGTTGATGAACTTTTACTTGTAAAATGGGATAGGTTTTCAAGAAACACCGCTGAATCTTATCAAATGATTGGAGTTTTTAATGGTCTTGGAATTAAAATTAATGCAATTACTCAACCTCTGGATATGACCATTCCTGAACAGTTGCTTATGATGGCTGTTTACCTAGCCATCCCTGAGGTTGAAAACCAGAGACGGTCTCAAAATGTGATTGCTGGTATGCGTCGTGCTTTTAAAGAAGGTAGATATGTTGGGTCTCCTTCTAAAGGGTATTTTGTAGGAAGGGATGATACTAAAAAACCAATTCTTAAACCTTCTAAGATTGCTCCTCTAATTCAGGAAGCTTTTGAACTTATTGCTAAAGGTATACATACCCAAAAAGAAGTCCTTAACAGATTAAACATAAAAGGTTTAAAAAGTTCTAAATCCATGTTTTCTATTATTCTCAGAAACCCTATTTATTATGGTGGTGTCTATATTAAAGCTTACAAAGATGAACCCAAAATTATTGTGGATGGTATTCATGAGCCTATTATTTCTAAAAAGCTTTTTGACCAGGTTCAGGTTGTCCTTGATGCCAAAAAGAAAAAACATCATGTTACTCATAGTCGAATTAATCCCAAATTTCCATTAAAGGGATTCTTGCTTTGCCCTGAATGCCAAAGACCACTTACGGCAAGTGTATGCAAAGGCCGGTCTAAACATTATTCATATTATCACTGCATTAGTCCTTGCAAGGGCAGATATCGTGTCGAAGAGGCCGAAACAGCCTATGTTTCATTTTTAGAAAGTATCAGCCTTAAGAAGCCCATTCTTGAAATATTACAGCTTATTCTTAAAGAGCAATTATCTAAACAGTTCTTAACTTCTAAGCTAGGACCAAAACATTATGAGAAAATTTCCCTTATAAATGAAAAACTCGTTAAGCTACAAGACTTATTTATCGACGGCCAAATGGATAGATTTGAATATTCACAAGCTAAAAAAAGATATCAGGATATTCTTGACGAACTTCAGTGTTTAGAAAACAATCAAAATAAAAATAAAGAGATTTTTGACACTTATAAAAAGGGGCTTTCAAACTTGCAAAAGTTTGATAAACAATATATTAATAGCGATATACACAATAAAAGACTCCTTACCGGTTTGATATTTCCAAATAAATTCGGTTTTCAAAATAAAAAAGTTCAAACCGCTGATATCAATCCGCTGCTTTTGAAAATATCCAGTATTAATAAGGGTTTTGACAAAAATAAAAAACGAGACAATCCTTATATTAAGAATTTGTCCCGTTTAGTGAGCCCTGCAGGATTCGAACCTGCGACCGCCTCCTTAGAAGGGAGGTGCTCTATCCAGCTGAGCTAAGAGCCCGTAATTTTAAAGTTGCTACACAACTATGTCGGGGTGGCAGGATTCGAACCT
>JBNMNO010000037.1:0-23151 GCA_051275695.1 Mariniflexile sp. | reverse complement strand
CGATGGCACAAGATGTTCTAGAACGCGAGAAATCATTGTTGAAGCTTCTGAAAAAGCGACCATCACTCAAAATGATGTAACCATTGTCGATCTTTCCGAAAACAATTCAGTAACTATAAACACAACCCATTTAGGAAGAGGTAATTATCAATTTGGGTTAAGAGAAGTTGGGTCTCCATTTATAAATTACCAAGTTAAACCATTTTTCAATAACGTAAAACCTGGATTTTATACTATATATGTTGAAGATGCTATTTGTGGCGTAGCAACTTTAGATGTTTCTGTAATTGGGCACGCTAAATATTTCACTCCAAATGGAGATGGTTTTAATGATTATTGGCAAATTAAAGGTGTAAATTCAATATATCAACCAAATAGTACGATTCTGATTTACGACCGTTATGGGAAATTAGTGAAACAATTATCAGTACAATCCAATGGTTGGGATGGAACCTTCAATGGAGCATTATTACCGGCTGATGATTATTGGTTTAAAGTGTTTCTTGAAGATAGCAGACAGTATTCAGGACATTTCACTTTAAAACGATAATTCTTAAATATTCAACTCTTAAATTTCAAATTCCAACAACTTTAAGTAATTTAGACACTTCAAGTACTTTAGGCATTTAATGACGTATGAAATTTAAAATCAAATCTGAATTTAGTCCAACAGGCGATCAACCACAAGCCATAAAACAACTTGTAGCAGGTCTAAATTCTAATGAAAAATATCAAACACTGCTTGGGGTTACGGGTTCTGGTAAAACGTTTACGGTGGCTAATGTTATTGAAGAAGTTCAAAAACCGACATTAGTATTAGCACATAACAAAACACTAGCTGCTCAATTATATTCTGAATTTAAACAGTTTTTTCCAAATAATGCTGTTGAGTATTTTGTATCCTATTACGATTATTATCAACCTGAAGCTTATATTCCTGTTTCTGGTGTTTTTATTGAAAAGGATTTGTCTATAAACGAAGAAATAGAAAAAATGCGTTTAAGCGCCACCTCATCCCTGCTTTCTGGTCGTCGGGATGTATTGGTGGTCGCTTCGGTTTCTTGTATTTATGGAATTGGAAATCCAGTAGAATTTCAAAAAAATGTGATAACACTTAAACGCGATCAAGTAATTTCTAGAACAAAATTATTGCATCAACTAGTACAAAGTTTATATTCTCGTACCGAAGGTGAATTCAATCACGGAAACTTTAGAATAAAAGGTGATACCGTAGACATTTTCCCTAGTTATGCCGATGACGCCTTCAGAATTCATTTTTTTGGTGATGAAATTGAAGATATGGAATCCTTCAATATTCAAACAAACCAAGTTATAGAAAAATACGATTTAGCTACCATCTATCCTGCAAATATGTTTGTAACCTCGCCAGATGTATTACAAGGAGCAATAAAGGCAATTCAGGACGACTTAGTAAAGCAGCATGATTATTTTAAAGAAATCGGCAAGCATTTAGAAGCCAAACGACTTAAAGAACGTACAGAATTCGATCTAGAAATGATTCGTGAATTGGGCTATTGTTCTGGCATTGAAAATTACTCCCGATACCTTGATGGTCGCTTACCCGGTACGCGACCCTTCTGTTTATTAGATTATTTTCCAGAGGATTATTTAATGGTTGTAGATGAAAGTCATGTAACTATTTCGCAAGTACATGCTATGTATGGTGGCGATAGAAGTAGAAAAGAAAATTTAGTAGAATACGGTTTTAGGTTACCCGCAGCCATGGATAACCGTCCCTTAAAATTTGAAGAATTTGAAGCCATTCAAAATCAGGTTATTTATGTGAGTGCCACACCGGCAGATTACGAATTAAAAAAATCGGATGGTGTTTATGTAGAGCAGGTTATTCGTCCAACGGGTTTACTCGACCCCATTATTGAAATTCGCCCAAGCTTAAACCAGATTGATGATTTAATTGAAGAAATTCAACAGCGTGTTGAAAAAGATGAACGCACCTTAGTCACGACGCTTACTAAGAGAATGGCAGAAGAATTGACTAAATATTTAGACAGAATTCAAATACGATGCCGGTACATTCACAGCGATGTTGATACGTTGGAGCGTGTTGAAATTATGCAAGATTTGCGCAAAGGCTTATTTGATGTTTTAGTGGGTGTTAACTTACTTCGTGAAGGTTTAGATTTACCCGAAGTTTCTTTGGTTGCCATTTTAGATGCCGATAAAGAAGGTTTTTTACGTTCGGCGCGTTCGCTAACCCAAACCGTTGGTAGAGCTGCTAGAAATTTAAACGGAAAAGCCATAATGTATGCTGATAAAATAACCAACAGCATGCAAAAAACCATCGATGAAACGAATTACAGACGTGAAAAACAAATTGCATACAATACGAAACATAATATGGTGCCTAAGGCTTTAAACAAAAGCTTGGACAATGCTTTAACAAAAAATTCGGTGAGTACCTATAGTTACGCATTAGAAGCTTTAAAAGCAGCAGAACCAGAAAGCGCCTATTTAAGTAAACCAGAGTTAGAAAAGAAAATACGTGATAAACGTAAAATTATGGAAGAAGCAGCTAAAGCGTTAGACTTTATTGTGGCTGCAAAACTGCGTGATGAGATTAAAAATTACCAGTTAAAACTAGAAAAGCTAAAAGTTTAACCTTTTAGCTTTTCTCCAACCTAATTAGATCAAATTATTAAAACACTATTAATTTATCTTAGCAGAAATCCTTAATTATATTGCGTTTTAAATATATCTATCAACACATCTGGTGGAACAATTTTGTTTGGAAAACTCTCCATTAAATATAAAACCTTTGTTATGGACTCATGACTTAATCCCATTCGTAAACCAAAGTTGTAAAGTTTAATCACATTTTTATGATTATTTTCACTTTCACCTTCAATATTCATTAATAAAACCAATCTGTGAAATTGAACGATGCGTTCACTGTGCGATTTTAAATGTATATAGTTAATGGGGTTCTCTATTAAATAATCAAAATCTTCGCGTGAAATCTCTAATTGTTTAGCGACACCAAGCAGAAAATTATACTCAATCTTTATTATGTCTTTTTCGTGCTTAGCGAAAGCTATCATTTCTGACAGAAGACTCAATTTTTCAACTCTATTAATCATGACTTAAGGGATTAATTTATTACCACATAAAGATACAAACAAGAGTAATTTAATAATCGTAGATATCAGGTAACTTATCGAAAAGACGAGCGCATTTGGTCGTAAATTTATATTATTTCATCTCAGAAAAATAGTTCACGCCATAAAAAATCACTGGTAATCATTACTTTATTTATATTTAAAAAATTCATAAAATACTCATTATCAATAATTTAAAAAAAATAATTAGCGGGTAATAATAATAAATAAAACAATTTTTTAAGGTATATTTACAAAAATTACAAAAACGCTAGAAAAGCTCCTCATTAATTACATTATCGATAAACGGCAGCTTTCAATTAAGTGGAAAATTGCAGATATAATATTTACATCCATAAAACAATAAATACATAGTAATATTTCAACTTAGAATAGCAATTAAGTTAAAAAAGCAATAAATTTAAAAGCATGACAAATAATGATATATTAAAAAAGCTACGGGTTGCTTTAAAGCTTAGAGATGATGATATTGTAAAGATTTTAGAGCTGGTTGATTTTAGGATTTCCAAAAGCGAATTGGGCGCATTATTTAGAAGTGAAGACCACCCAAAATATATGGAATGTGGCGATCAAATTTTAAGAAACTTTCTAAATGGTTTGGTAATTCATTTACGGGGGCCCATGCCAAAGAAAGAAGAAAAGAAACATCAAAAAAAGAGCAACGATTAAAGTTGCTCTTTTTTTTAATTATATTTTAAACAAATATTATACTAATACTTGATGTACCTTATCTGCAGCTTCCTGAAATTCTGTAGCGCTTAATACGGCTAAACCAGAATTGTCGATTAACTCTTTAGCTATATCTGCATTGGTTCCCTGTAAACGCACAATAATAGGCACCTTTATAGTTCCCATGTTTTTATAAGCATCAATAATCCCTTGTGCCACACGATCGCAACGAACAATACCTCCAAAAATATTAATTAAAATCGCCTTTACAGCAGGGTCTTTTAATATGATTTTAAAAGCGGCTTCTACACGTGCGGCATCAGCAGTACCGCCAACATCTAAAAAGTTTGCTGGCTCACCTCCTGCTTGTTTAATTAAATCCATAGTTGCCATAGCTAAACCAGCACCGTTAACCATGCATCCCACATTTCCTTCAAGGTCCACATAGTTTAAACCAAGTTCTCCCGCTTCCACTTCAATAGCACTTTCTTCACGTATATCACGTAAATTAACATAATCTTTATGTCTATATAACGAATTATCATCAATAGTCACTTTAGCATCTACGGCTAATATTTTATTGTCACTGGTTTTTAAAACAGGATTTATTTCAAATAAAGACGAATCAGATTTAACATAAGCAGTATAAAGACATACAACAAACTTTGTCATTTCCTTAAACGCTAAACCTGACAAGCCTAAATTGAAAGCGATGCGTCTTGCTTGAAACGGCAATAAGCCAACAGCTGGATCAATTTCTTCGGTAAATATCAACTGTGGTGTTTCTACAGCAACTGTTTCAATATCCATTCCACCTTCTGTAGAATACATAATCATATTACGTCCTGTTCCTCTGTTTAAAAGTACAGACATATAAAACTCGCTGGTTTCACTTTCTCCAGGATAATAAACATCTTCAGCCACTAAAACTTGATGAACTTTTTTACCAGCAGCAGACGTTTGAGGAGTGATAAGATTCATTCCAATAATTTTTCCTGCTATATCTTCTACTTCCTTAAGGCTTTTAGCAAGTTTTACTCCACCACCTTTACCTCGACCACCCGCATGTACCTGCGCTTTTATAACAAACCAGCTAGTACCTGTTTCTATCGTTAATTGTTTTGCAGCAACTACTGCCTCTTGTGCATTTTGTGCAACTATACCACGTTGGATACGTACCCCAAAACTGCTTAAAATTTCTTTACCTTGATATTCGTGTAAATTCATAATTTGCTAAATCGTTATAGTGCGGCAAATGTAAATAATCATGTTAACTTACCCTAATATTTAATTGTATAAACCCACTTTTTAAAATAAAGAATAAAAAATTGTTATATAATTAACATTTTGTTTGATTTGTATAATTTTTTATTTATTTCTTTTTTATTTATTCTAAAGAAATATCTTTGATGAAAATAATAATTATGTTGGAAAATCAATTGCTAAAAATTGCACAAGATTTTGGAAGTCCACTTTATGTTTATGATGCCGAAAAAATTGAAGCTCAATATAAAAGACTTACTAATGCTTTTAAAAATGTTAAAAGCCTAAAAATAAATTATGCAGTTAAAGCATTATCAAATATATCTATTTTAAAACTATTTAACGCATTAGGCTCTGGAATAGACACTGTTTCTATTCAAGAAGTTCAATTAGGGTTAGCTGCCGGTTTTTTACCAGAACAAATTATATACACCCCAAACGGCGTTTCGTTGGCAGAAATTGAAGAAGCCTCAAAATTGGGTGTTAAAATTAATATTGATAATTTATCTATACTAGAGCAATTTGGAACAAAACACCCAAAAACTCCTGTATGTATTCGTATTAACCCACATGTTATGGCAGGTGGAAATGCTAATATTTCCGTAGGTCATATAGATTCTAAATTTGGTATCTCTATTCATCAAATACCGCATATTTTGCGGATTGTTGAAAACACTAAAATGACTATTAACGGTATACATATGCATACTGGTAGTGATATTTTAGATATTGAGGTATTTTTATACGCCAGTGAAATATTATTTGAAACAGCTAAACAATTCAAAAATTTGGATTTTATCGATTTTGGCTCCGGTTTTAAAGTACCTTATAAACCAGGTGATATTGAAACTAATATTGAAGAGCTAGGCGAGAAATTATCGCGTAAGTTTAACGGTTTCTGTAAAGAATATGGTAAAGATTTAACTCTTGCTTTCGAGCCAGGAAAGTTTTTAGTTAGTGAATCTGGCAGTTTTATAACTAAAGTTAATGCGATAAAACAAACAACATCAACCGTTTTTGCCCAAGTGGATTCTGGTTTTAATCACTTAATAAGACCTATGTTTTACGGTTCTCATCACGAAATTATAAATATTTCAAACCCTGAAGGTCGTGAGCGTTTTTATACTGTAGTAGGATATATTTGTGAAACAGATACTTTTGCTAATAACCGACGTATCAATGAAATTAATGAAGGCGATATTTTATGTTTTAAAAATGCAGGTGCTTACTGTTTTTCAATGGCAAGTAATTACAACTCCAGATTCCGTCCAGCCGAAGTTTTATGGTACAAGGACAAAGCTCACCTCATAAGAAAAAGAGAAACTTTTGAAGATATTTTAAAAAATCAAATAGAGGTTGATTTTGCCACCAAAAAATCAAAGGAATTGGTTAAATAAGAAAAAAGCGTTTCAGAATCTGAAACGCTTTTTTTTTAAATATAAATGTATAACTAAATTTATTATTTCTTAATAAATTTTTGAATTAAAGTCCCTTTTTGAGTGGTGATAGTTGCTATATACAAACCAGACTGTAAATGACTAACCGACAAAGATGTATTATTACCTTCAACTTTTAAAACCTCTCTTCCACTAATATCTCTAATCTCTATCGCACGCATAACAATGCTTGAATTTGTACTTATATTCAAAACATCTGTTACTGGATTTGGATAAATTTTCAATTGGTTTCCTGATAATTTACTATTGTTTACCTCTAATGTTACCGATAACAAACTTTCCATGACGGTAGATGTGTCGCTAAAAAACGGCGAATTAATAGTAACTGTACTTGTTCTGAACACAAGATTACCATTACTAGCATCATAGTAGTTATAAAAAGTTAATACGGCCGTTCCTGAAATAAAACCAAGCGACAAATTTAAGTTTTGCACCGATTTTAAACGTGTTACACTTCCATTATAAACTCCGTTACCTAAATCGGGTATATTAAGTGTCCCATAAGCATCAACTTGGGTATCTATAGTTCCAGCAAATGTCCCATTAGAGGTAGTAAAAGAAATATTCCCTGCAACAGCATCAGTAGTAGCAGTTCCATAACTCATTGGAAACGTCCCTAACAAAGCATTATCAGAAGAATAATTTAGTATTAAATCTGGTCTAGTTGCCCCTGTTACTGTAATAGTCATTGAACTGTTTTTAGTAAAATATTTATTTTGGCCCGAACCATTATCCGTAGTAGTTATTACCGAAGTAGTACCAGGATATATAGTAGTTTCTTCAGGTGTTGGTGAAGCGTAGGTATCCGTTGTAGTGTTCCCTATAGTGGTAGCAAGGTTTGAAAAATCCCATACTACATTCGCGCCACTTGGGCTTTGATCAATGACAATACCATTATTGATTATAGCATAATTTGATAAGGGAGCACTTTCGTAGTGCATAATTGGTGTCTGAGAATAACCTAATAACGTTATTACATAAAATAAGAGGGATAATTTTATATTCATAGCAATTTTTATTGAAATCAAAAATAATAAACACTTTGAAATAACAGGAACTTTACGCCAGAAACTAGACCAGATTCTCATAGTTTAGATGAATGACATTTTATAACCAAATTGAAATACCATTTTAATTCAAAAAAAGAAAACTAATATACATTTAAACATTAATCACTAAAATTCTTAACAAATGTTAAGCATTTCTTTTGTTTTTACATGTTTATGTTGAATATTCGACAAAAAAATTGCTAATGTCCTATTTTTAACATATAATTGACATATTATTCTCCTAAGTCCTTTATTATAAACAATTTATGATAAACAGGATCTAGTCAGAAAAAGGTCAAGAAACTTCTTCAATGAAAAAAACATCTACTTACATATCAAGTGACAGCATTTTTGTAAGACATCTTGATACAATGGTAAGAGTAGATGTTAAAGACATTTTATATATTGAAGCAGAAAGAAATTATAGTCGTATCTACGCCAAATTAAAAGAATATTTATTGGTAATGACACTAAAAGACCTTGACGAAAAATTACCTCAAAAACATTTTATACGCGTACATCGATCTTTCATTGTTAATATTTCCCAAATTGATGAGGTGGCTACAAGTCATATTGTAATTGCAAAAAAAGCCATTCCTGTAAGCAAAACTTTAAAAGAAGAATTACTAAACAGATTGCACACTATTTAATTTTTTTTTTATAAACCAATTTCCCTAAAGAGTTTAGATAAGTAAAAACTAATCTTCGGACAAGGAACACTACCTTTCGTCCTATATCACTATTATTTTTAATTGATTATAAGTTACTTAGGTATATAATAAGCAGTTATGCTGCTAATTAGCAAGTTTATTCTTTTCGTTGAATAAATAAGAAAACAT
This sequence comes from Mariniflexile sp., assembly GCA_051275695.1. GTDB lineage: Bacteria > Bacteroidota > Bacteroidia > Flavobacteriales > Flavobacteriaceae > Mariniflexile. Next base: position 14,716 of record JBNMNO010000037.1, on the reverse strand, counting down.
TCAATTAACTATATATAAAATAAGTAACCAACCAAACCTAAACCTCACATACTTTATAAAATTAAGAGTTGTGAGGTTTAAAAATACAGAGCTGGCAGATTTTTGGGAGAGAATATGGCAATAGTAGTAAACCGATTTTCATTTATAACGTATTAGTGAGTTAGTCATTATTATTGAGTTAGTCATTAAAAACTATTGCCAACTGCCTGTTTTTTTTAAAAAAAAGCGTCATGAAAAAAGTAGGTGTTATTGGCGGTTCTGGTTTTATAGGGAGCTATATAACCAAACGATTTTTAGAAAACGGATTTGAAGTAAAGGTGTCAACAACCAATATTTCAAAACAGGAAAAATACGAACACTTGATAAGCCTTCCTTTTTCCGATCATTTGTACATTAGTGAACTTAATGTTGAAAACAAAAAACTATTACGGGCATTTGTAGAAAACTGCGACATTATTATCCATGGCGGGACCCCATTTCAGCTAGATGTTAAAGACCCAAAATCTGAACTTTTCGACCCAACTATTAAAGGAACAGAAAACTTCTTAGAGGTTGTTAGTGAAATACCAGGCATTGAAAAGGTTGTATTAATAGCCTCTGTTGCTGCTTGGAATACTAATTTTCCAATGCCTGCAGGAGGCAAAACCCCAAATGATACTTATACTGAAAACGACATACCTTTTATGAGTGAAGAAAGTCATCCTTATGCTCAGGCAAAATTCATTGCGAATCAAACAGTTAATAACTTTATTAAAAAACACACAAATATCGATTTTGAAATTACGAGTGTATCTCCTGTTGCAGTATTTGGAAAATCTTTGTCTAATCGCGAAGATTCTACTTCAACAGGCCTACAATTCTTATTTAAAAACAAAATAGCTCCTAACCCATTTATTCAAATGTTTTATGATACCGATATGGATTTTGCCATTGTTGATGTAAAAGATGTAGCAGAAGGAGTGTATAAAGCAGCTACCATTTCAGGACTTCATGGTAAAAATTATTTATTAAGTAGTGAAACCTATTCTGTATCAGATGTTACATTGATGCTTAACAACCAAAACCCTAAAAACCAACCAAAAATTATATATCAAAACCAAATGGCAGTACACGACTTGGGATTACCATTTCAATCTGTAAAATCAACATTAAACCAATATTCTCATTGAATTTTAAAACAATATAAAAAAAATATTACTCATTCTTGCCTGAACAAGTATGCTAATAACATTTGCAAAAAAAACAAATGTAACCATTTATATATATTGAACATCCAGCCATAACTGTGGTTGAAGCTATGTCAAAAGCTTTTGTAAGTGAGGACTGAGCTAAACTTGCATTAGTACGATTTTTATCTAGAACACCCAATGTTGTTAGACAAACATCTAACACATAACTATATATTAACAATTAAAACCAATCAAATTTATGAGAAAATTATTGTATGCACTGTTATTACTGCCATTTCTAGTTGTAGCACAGGGAAATGAAAGTTTATTATTAAACTTATCAGAAATTACCGTTAAACACGGCCACGACGCGCAATTTGTTGAAGGCGTAAAGTCTTGGAAAAAATGTTACCAGGACAATGAAGGTAAAGACAAATGGAATATGTGGAAACGATTACAAGGTGAAGGGACTGTTTATACCTTAACCAGCACCATGGCCAATTGGGCAGAGATGGATGAAGATGGCGATGCAGCCGGAAAAGAATGTAGAATGACTATTGTGAATTTAATTAGGCCACATATTCAAAGCATTAGTTATAACATTGCTGAATCAATGCCTGAAGTAAGCAGATCAACAGGTACGCCTGAGGGCACCAAACTTGTTTGGGTATTCAATGCAAAGACTTCTAACTCCTCCAGTTTTAAAGAAGTTATTGGAGAATTGACGGCTGCCACTAAAAAAGCGGAGGGAGACTCCAGAGGAACATGGTATAGTGTTCAAGGCGGAGAAGGAGCTAATTATTTCGTAGCCGTTCCATACAAAAACTTTGCAGATATGGATGTTGATCGTGATGGTGTTTGGACAATTTATGAAAAAGCTAATGGCAAAACGAAAACAGATGCTTTAAGATCAAAAATGAGAGCTTCGATTTCAAATGATTGGTCATATATATATACCTTAAATGAAGAACTATCCAATTAGTCAATAAATCAAGTCCAGATAGATTTTACAACTAAAAAAGTAAGGAGTTGGTTAAATAAAATTTCAATTAGATAATTACTGACAAAAATGCTTAACAAATGTTAAGCATTTCTGTTGGTTTTACATGTATTTATTGAATATTATACAAAATATTTGTTAATATCCTCTTTTTTTAATAATATTAATAAAACATTCCCCTAAGTCTTTTTATAATAGTTGACATTAATGAAAAGACGCTATGCTACTAAATTCCACCTTTAAATTATTTAAACAGATAAAAAATCTGTTTAGTAATATTATACTTTATTCTTTCGATCTCTCAAATTGCATGGCTATTATTGATAAAAATCAATATACAATCAACAATATAATATTAATAATCAACAAAAAATCATCTGTCAAAGCGCATTCTCAGAACATGAACTGATATTACCATTTTAGTGACTTTTATAAACTTTAGAATAGTACAAAGCATAAATATCACCTTCAAAATTTTACAACTATGAAAAAAGAATTATCAAAATGGTCAAAGGAAGAGCTGAAAATTTACATCTTGATGCTTTGCGCAAAAATAGATAACGTAGAATCAAAGGAAGAAATCAATTTAATAAAGTCTAAAGTTGATGTAAAAGTCTTTAAAAAAATATACAAAGAGTTCAGCAAGGATGATGAAGACACCTGTTTTGAAAAGATTGAAGATGTTATAGGAAGATACGAATACTCGCATAATGAAATCAACGAACTGAAAAATGAAGTTCTTGAAATTTTTAATTCAGATAGAAATTTTCAAAATCAGGAACGCTATCTGTTAAAAGTCCTAGATAACATTTTATACTAAAATTAAACCATATCAACCACTTGAAATTAAAAAAGGATAACCATTTTTTAAGCGAGAATCCAGTTTTACGCTATTTAACGTTTTCTGCCTTATATCTTGCTCAAGGAATTCCAGAAGGAATTACATATTTCGCTATACCAGCTTGGTTAGCTATGAACCATAAAACACCTGTTGAAATTGCAAGTTTTGTAGCTGTTATAGGCATACCTTGGAGTTTTAAAATTCTAATTGCTCCTTTAATGGACAGATTTACTATTTTATCTATGGGAAGAAAACGCCCTTGGGTAATATTTGGACAATTAGGTTTAATAGTTAGTTTTTTATGTATTGGTTTGGTAGAAGATCCTTTAAATAATTTAAATGGATTGATGATTGCTGGTTTTTTTATAAGCTTCTTTGGTGCATTTCAAGATGTCGCCACAGATGGGATGGCAATAGATATAGTGCCTGTTAATGAACAAGCGAGAGCTAACGGACTCATGTGGGGTTCAAAAATTATTGGTACTGCATTATCATTAATTATTGGTACTACATTAATAAATATGTTGGGTTTTGCTTCTGCGATTTCATCATTATCCATCGCTGTGGCTTTTATTATGTTCGTTCCTGTTCTTTTTAGAGAACGTCCAGGTGAAAAAATTATGCCTTGGTCAAAAGGAAACCCATCTGAAGAAGCTATTAAATCACAGTTAAAGACCTGGAAACATATTTTTAAAAGCTTATTTAAAGTAATTGTTTTACCATCAACAATCATTATGGGTGTTGCATCACTGATTAATGGTATGATGTATGGATTAATTGATACTCTTTTACCGATTTTTACTATTCAAGAATTAGGCTGGACCAATACTTCTTATTCTCAAGTATATTCAACAACCACTGTAGTAGGGGGTTTCTTCGGCATGTTCGCCGGTGGAGCTTTGGTTGATTTTTTCGGAGATAAAAAAATGATTATCATTTATTTAATGGTTACAATAATTTTAATAGTTGGTCTTGCGTTACTGCCCGGGTTTTGGCAAAATGATAAATTCATATTTGGTTTTATTTTACTTTACTACCTATTTAATACGTTTTTATGTATTGGCATGTTCGCCGCGAGCATGAAACTTTGTTGGAAAGTAGTAGCCGCAACACAATTCACCCTTTTTATGGCGCTATCAAATATGGGAAGAGCAGTTGGCTCTGGACTTGTTGGGACTTTTAAAGAAATAATGCCCTGGGAATACGTTTTATTATGCACAGCCATTTCTCCGTTACTAACCATATTCTTTATAAAATTGATTAATTTCAAAAAACATCAGAACGCTATTGTAAACTTTAAACTAATATAAACCCTTTAAAATAAATGTAATCATGAAAAATGTAATCAAATCCTTTCTCGTAATCGTATTAATTAGTCTGGTCTCTTGTGAGAACGCAAATGTTAAAAAAAACATTAAAATGTATTCTGAAACTTGGGATGTCATTATTAATACCGGCAATCTCGATCTTATCAATGACACAAATTTCACAAATGACATTACGCTGGTATCTAGTCCGGAGAACATTGTAGGTATTGAAGATTTTAAAGCCTATTACCAAAATTTCATAACCGGATTTTCGGACATTAAATTTACAATGGTCGATGTTTTTGGACAAGGGGATAAAGTTGTAAAACATTGGAATTTTAAAGGTACACATACGGGTGATTTCTTTGGTATTCCTGCAACTGGTAAAACAGTAGATGTTGATGGCGTTACGCTTGTTAAAATGACAGATGGCAAAATTGCCCAAGAACAAGACTTTATGGATAATATGGTTTTTATGCAACAATTAGGCATCGTGTCTTCTCCAGAGAATGTTGGTATTATCGATAATCTGTATAAAGCTTTTGATACCGGAGATATACCAACTGTTTTATCACATTTAGATGCTGGCGTAGTTTGGAATGAAGCTGAAGGTAATGCCTATGCAGACGGCAATCCGTATATGGGTCCCGATGCTGTATTAAATGGGGTATTTGCACGTGTTGGCGGAGAGTGGGATAATTTTAAATTAGTACATATTCAATTGCACGATATGTCAAATAACCAAGTACTTGCAACTCTGCGCTATAATGGAACTTACATAAAAACAAAAAAGGCTATCGATGCCCAAGTAGCGCATCTTTGGACTCTTAAATATGGTAAAGTGATAGCTTTTCAGCAGTATGTTGACACAAAACAACTTGCTGATGCTCTTAAAAAATAAATAATAACTTTAAAACCAACCAAAATGAAAACAGCACTAATTACAGGAACCAGCAAAGGCATTGGCCTTGAAACGACATTGGTATTTGCAAGAGCAGGTTACAAAGTATTTGCAACCATGAGAAATCCTGAAATGGCCTCAGATTTTAAACAAATTATTTCTAATGAATCTTTAGACATCGCAATTTCCAAAATGGACGTAGATTCTGATACTTCAGTAAATCAATGTATAAATTCAATAATCGAGAAAAATGGACAAATTGATGTTCTGGTAAATAATGCAGGAATCGAGCGTCATGGTTCTATTGAAGAAATGACTATAGACGATTTTGAAGCCATTATGAACACAAACTATTTAGGAGTACTTCGTTGTACAAAAAGTATATTACCACAAATGCGAAAAAATCGTAATGGATGCATCATTAATGTGGCTTCTGTTGCTGGTCATATTGCAAACAGTCCATTAGGTGGTTACGCCGCAAGTAAACATGCACTCGAAGCCATTAGTGAAGCGTTAGCACAAGAAGTAAAACCATTTAATATTAAAGTTTATATTGTAGAACCTGGTATAATAAATACACAAATGGCTACTAATATTGCTGTAGATAGCGGATCAATTTACCCCCATTCAAAACGTTTTGCAGGGCTTTTTGCAGCATCACTAAAAAACCCTACTCCTCCATCGCTCGTAGCCAATAAGATTTTAGAAGTAGCCGAAAGCAACTCTTGGAAATTAAGATATCCCGTAGGACCAGATGCCGAACCCTTTATTCAATGGAGAGCGTCGATGAGTGATGAACAATGGGTTGATTGGAATTCAGCCAACGATGAAGACTGGTACAAATCAGTTGAGCAGGATTTTGGCCTAAATGCCAGGTAACATAAAGAAGAAATAAATAAAATTTTAAAATCAAAACTTCTAATTATGAAAAAAACTATCTTATTTCTCATTGCTCTTTCCTTTTTCGGGATAATTCAAGCACAGGAAACTAGTATGTTTACTTTTAACCATATGTCTTTATCGGTAAATAACGTTGATATATCTACTCAATTTTATAAAAACGTATTCAACCTTGAGGAAATAACCAACCGAACAGAAATTGAAGGCATCAGGTGGTTTTCTCTTGGTGAAGGAAAAGAATTGCATCTTATTTCTGTTCTTAAAGAGCCCGTTACTACAAATAAAGCGGTTCATTTTGCATTGACCACATCAAATTTTGATGACTTTGTTAAAAAATTAGAAGCAAATACCATCGCCTATTCTGATTGGCCGGGAACCATTAATAAAATAAACTTAAGAACCGATGGTATCAAACAAATATATCTTCAAGACCCAGATGGCTATTGGATTGAAGTAAATAGTGTGGGCCAAAAATAGGACAGTATAAAAAAGCAAAAAACTGAATCATAAATAACCAAACAAAATTTAAAATCAATCCATGAAAAACAAATTCGTTCTTTCCTTTTTGTTTCTAATCTCGGCTTCCTCTCTTTTCTCTCAAACCTACATTACCAATGTAACTATAGCAGACGTCGAAAAACAAAAATTAGTACCTAATCAAACAGTTATTATAACCAATGATATTATTTCAAACATTCAATCAAGTAATAGAATAAAAATTCCTGCCAATGCTAAAATAATTGATGGAACAGGGAAATATTTATTTCCAGGGTTGACTGATGCGCACGTTCATTTTTTTCAAAATGGCGGTTTATATACCCGTCCAGACGTTATCGATTTACAAAAAGATATGCCTTATCAAAAAGATAATGATTATGCCCATAAAAATATGGCAGATGTTTTGAAACGCTATTTACAAAATGGCATTACCAATGTAATTGATGTGGGTTCTTCCTTCAGTTTTTTAGAGCAAAGAGTCTCATTTGAAAAAAAAGTTGATGCCCCATCTATTTATATGACAGGCCCTTTGGCAACAACTTATGAACCATCTGTCTATGAAAAATTAAAAGATGACGAGCCTTTTATCTTGGTTAAAACTGTGGAAGACGGAAAAAATGTGATACAAAAGGAATTACCGTATAACCCAGACTTTATAAAAATTTGGTACATCGCAGGTGCAGATGGATTAAGTGTTGAAGCAAGTGCTCGCAAAAACTTACCTATTATCAAAGCAACTATAGACGAAGCTCATAAAAATAATTTAAAAGTAGCCGTTCATGCAACCCAACGTATTACGGCACAATTAGCCATTGAAAATGGTTGTGATTTTTTAGTTCATAGTGTAGATGATGAAATTTTAAAAGCTGATTTTGTTCAGCTGATGAAAACAAACAAAGTGATTCTTTGTCCAACCTTGATTGTTCATGATGGCTATGTGAACACTTTTGGTCAAAACGTCAATCCTAGTAATTTTGAGTTATCAAAATCTGATCCGTATCAATTGGGAACTTTATTAGACTTAAAACATTTGCCTGATACTTTACTTATTAATAAATACAAAAAAAGAGCGAATTCTAAAGAAAGTATTGCCAGTACAAAGAAAGCCGATTCAATCTGTATGGCAAACCTCAAGATATTGAGTGATGCAGGTGTTTTAATAGCGACAGGAACTGATGCAGGAAATATTGGAACAATGCACGCTTCATCTTATTTAGCCGAATTAAAAGCGATGAAAAAAAGTGGTATGAGCCATTGGCAAATTATACAAGCCTCAACCATCAATGGCGCAAAAGTTTTAAATAAAGAAAGTGAATTCGGAGCAGTTTCTGTCGGCAAAAAGGCCAATTTAATTTTATTGGATAAAAATCCGATAGAAAACCTAGAAAACATAACTAAAATTAATCTTATTATCAATAAAGGAAAGGTTTTTAAACCCGAAGATTTAATAAAAGATACCCCAGCAGATTTGGCACAACGCCAATTAAACGCTTATAATTTTAGAAATATCGACGCCTTTTTAGAACCGTATGCTGATGACGTTGAAGTTTACAACTATCCTAATAAATTACAATTTAAAGGGAAGGAAACCATGCGAAAAGGCTATTCTGAAATGTTTGAAAAAACCCCCAATTTGCATTGTGAATTAGTGGGAAGAATTGTTCAGGGAAATATAGTAATAGATAAAGAGCGCGTTCAATTTGGAGATAAAATATTAGAAGCAGTTGCCATGTATCATATTGAAAATGGTAAAATTAAAAAAGTGTACTTCATTCTCTAATAATTAAATAACATGAACTTGATTTTGAAAAAATATACTATTCTAAAATCAATACTGTTTTTATTCTCATCTTTTCATGTATTCTCACAATCAAGCAGTAGTATAAAAGGAAGTGAAATATCTGGTAAAGTATTAAACCAATCACATTTAGATATAGTTTACGCATCGATAGCATTAATAAAAAATGACTCTACGTTAATAAATAGTACGATTAGCACAGCGAATGGTACGTTTAAAATTTTGAATGTCAATCCTGGTATTTATATGCTTCGAATTGATCATATTGAACATGAAACACACTTTACAGATCCTTTTACTTTATCGTTAAATGAGTACAAAACGATACCGGATATTATTTTACTCCCGGCAAGCAATACTTTAGATGAAGTCCTAATCACCCAAAAAAAAGCTCTTATCGAAATTAAAGCTGACAAATTAATTTTTAACGTTTCAAGCAGCCCAAGTGCATCTGGAACTAACGGCTTGGATTTATTAAAAAAATCTCCAGGTGTTACTCTAGATTTAGATAATAATATATCACTATTAGGTAAAAGCAATGTCCAGGTGTACCTAAACGGCGTGCAGTCTCGCTTATCTGGAAATGATTTGACCACGTTTTTGCAAAGTTTAACATCTGATATTATTGATTCTATTGAAATAATTTCGAACCCTTCCTCAAAGTATGATGCTGAAGGCACTGGCGGAATTATCAACATTAGAATGAAAAAAAATATGGCAACGGGCTTTAACGGAAGTGAAACTTCTAGTTTCACCAAAGGAATTTATTATAAATACAGTAATAATTTGTCATTAAATTTTGGTGGGAAAAAAATAAAAACCAATTTCGACTTCACTCAATCCAGTGATAATGATTTAGAAATTTTTGATGATGCTTCTCAACAAAACAATTCTATATTAGATTTATATTCCAAAGAAAACCAAATTAGAAACGGTTATAATTTAGGTGTTGGCTTAGAAGCTCAATTATCTAAAAACCATTCAATAAACCTAAGTGCCAGAGGTGTTTTTAATACCAATAAAAATACACTAAACAGTACAACAGATATTTACCAGGCAAACCCTAAGGAATTTTTGCAAATTCTAAATTCAAAATCGTTTCTAGATGGCACTTCTAGCAATTATCTTTTCAACCTAAATCATCTTTGGAATACCAGTAAAACGTCAACCATTAGTACTAATCTGAGTTTAGGTAGTTATGACACACAAAGACACACCCAACAACCAAATACATATTATGAACCAGACGGAACCACCGTAATTGAAAGTAAGAACAGCATTTTTGATACAGATACCAATATAAATTTATGGTCAGCTAAAATAGATTTTGATCAAGAATGGGAAAACATGACGTTTTCAACCGGACTTAAATATTCTCAAATTATCACAAAAAATGGTTTCAACTTTTATAATGTTGAAAATAATAGTCCTGTTTACGATATAACAAAAAGTAATGATTTTAATTATACTGAAAATGTAGCGGCCATTTATGTAAATTTAAACATGAAGTTAGGTGCCTCATTAAATTTAAATGCAGGAGTTAGGGTTGAAAATACGGAGTCTCGCGGGAAATTAATTAGTGATATTAACATTGATAACAAAGATGTGCCACGAAGTTATACTAATTACTTTCCTAATGTAGGTTTATCATTCGACAATCAAACAAATCATAGTTGGAGTATTAGCGTTGGCCGAAGAATTACCAGACCTAATTATCAGGATTTGAACCCTTTCGAAAAACCCACAAGTCAATTAGTTATTTGGAAAGGAAACCCATTTTTAAAACCTAATTACATTATGAATTATCAAGTTTCTTATTCTCATAAACAAAAATTAATTATAACAACTTCTTATAGCGAAACCAAAGATTTCTTTGCAAAAATTATTGAGATTACAGGAGAAAACCAAAGTCAAATAATACCACGAAACATGCAATTAGCAACAAATTTCGGTATTTCTTCAAGTTGTCCAATCACAGTTAATAAAATTTGGGAGATCGTACTTTTTGGAAATATAACCCGCAAAACGTTTCAAGGCAATTTGGAAGGAACTATAATAGATTTAAAATCCACATTGTGGGACTACCGAATTCAAAACAACCTTAATCTGCCATCAGACATTTTAATGGACGTCACTTTCACACAACGAAGCACCTGGATTTGGAGGGGTACTGTTTATATTAAAGGCACGCATGGGTTGAGCTTTGGATTAAGAAAAGATTTTTTAGACAAAAAACTTCAAATAAGAATAACAGGGTCTGATATTTTAAGAACTGAAAGTGAATATCCGTATTATTCAGATTATGGGGGCATTAATTTAAATGGAGCTTATATAAATGATGGAAGACGATTTGGCCTTGGTGCCACTTATAAATTTGGTAACCAGCAGGTCAAAAACAAATCTCAAACTAAAAGCGCATTAGATGAAGAATTGAATAGAATTAGCAATTAAAATTAATAATAAACTCATATAATTAAAAACCAATAATTAATCCTTTAACTCATGAAAAATACATTGATTTTTTCACTATTTGTATCCATCATTTTAATAGGTTGCAATAAGAAACAAGAAACCCCTATCGAGACAGGTGTTAAATCTTCTTATTTCGATTATTCTAACAGTGAAGACCAAAATACAGGAGGCATCAACATGATTCCTATTACCACACCAAAGGGCACATTCAACGTGTGGACAAAACGTGTAGGTAACAATCCGAAAATAAAAGTTCTTCTGCTTCATGGTGGTCCTGGAGGAACCCATGAATTTTTTGAATGTTTTGATGGCTATTTTCCAAATGAAGAAATTGAGTACGTCTATTATGACCAATTGGATTCATATTACAGCGACAAACCAAATGATTCTACACTTTGGACTACAGAACATTTTGTAGAAGAAGTGGAACAAGTCCGTAAAGCTTTGAAAATGGATAACAGTAATTTCTATTTATATGGACAATCTTGGGGAGGAATTTTGGCAATGGAATACGCCTTAAAATACCAAAACAATTTAAAAGGTTTAATAATTTCAAATATGATGGCGAGTATTCCCGCTTATGAAAAATATGCTGCTGACGTTTTAGGCCCTCAATTACCACCTGATGTTTACAAAGAAATTAAAGCTATGGAAGCTAAGAATGATTTCTATAATCCAAAATATGAAGAATTGGTAACACAATATTACTATACGGAACATGTATTAAGAATGCCATTAAATGCATGGCCGGAATCCATTAATCGTGCGTTTGGCCATCTCAATACAAACATATATGTATTCATGCAAGGTTACAGTGAATTTGGAGTAACAGGTGATGCATCCTTAAAGGGATGGGACGTTTCAGATAGGTTAAAAACATTGACCATACCAACCTTAGTTATTGGAGCTTCGCATGATACTATGGATCCAAATTACATGGAATGGATGTCTAACCAAGTACAACATGGACGCTTTTTATTGTGTCCAAATGGCAGCCATCTGTCTCAATACGACGATCAAAAAAACTATTTCAATGGTCTAATTAAATTCATAAAAGATGTAGATAATAAAACTTTCTGATTACATTTAATAAACCAACCAAATGATAACCAAACTAGGAGAAAAATTCACAGTTCTATTTCAAAAATACATGCCTGATGCATTTGTTTTTGCCATGCTACTAACCTTAATTACTGGATTAGGAGCCTTCTTTTGGTTAGATGCCACACCTTTAAAAATCATTGAATCATGGTATAATGGTTTTTGGTCCTTACTGGAGTTTGGAATGCAAATTGTTTTAATAATTATAACTGGTTTTGCTATCGCGCTTTCACCAATGGTGAACAAAGGCATTGATAAACTTACTTTGCACATAAATACCCCAAGACAAGTTTACTTTTTTTCTGCTTTAGTTAGTGTCATACTTAATATGATAAGTTTTGGATGGATTGTCATTGCCTGTGTCTTAGCAAGAGAATTGGCTTTGCGTGTAAAAGGTGTTAACTATCCGTTTATAATTGCTTGTGTTTATTTTGGAAGTGGTAGTTGGGTTACTGGTTTATCAAGCTCCATCCCATTATTGTTAGGGACTAAAAATAATTATTTAATTGAAACCGGCATTTTATCAGAAACTATTCCTACCACTTATACTTTAGGTTCTCCTCTAAATATTGCAATGATTGTTTTGTATTTAGTTTTTGCACCATTGCTAATTCTTTTTCTTATTCCTAAAACTAACAACATTAAAGAGCTAAATGATATGTTAGAATCTGATAATAGCGAAAAAGAAATTTCCATCAAAGAGGAAGCATTAAGTTTAAACCTACCCTTTAATTCTTTTTCTGATAAGCTAAATAATAGCATTATTATTCAAGCCATTATTATATCAATGGGTCTTATTTATATTATTTATCATTTTTACACCAATGGATTCGAATTGAATTTTAATATTATGATATTCATTTTCTTGATTGTTGGATTGCTACTTCACAAAACACCCATGCGCTATGTAATTGCCATGAAACGATCCAGTAGTAATATATCTGGAATTTTATACCAATATCCATTCTACGCAGGTATTATGGGCATCATGTTATATACCGGGTTAGGAGAAAAATTAGCCCAAATAATAGCCTCTGTAGCTACTATAGATTCCTATGCTTTCTTCGCCTATATCACTGGAGGTATTGTTAATTTTGCCATTCCATCAGCTGGCGGAGAGTTTGCAGTTGTTGGTCCAAGTATTATAAATGCCATCAAAAACATTGGTGCAGGATTACCTCCTCAAGAAATTTCGGCCATGATAGCTAGAGCTTCATTATCAGTCGCCTATGGAGAAAGTTTAACCAACCTTTTACAACCCTTTTTTTTATTGCTCGTGTTTCCAATAATGGGAGCAGGCATTAAAATACAAGCACGAGATGTTATGGGTTATTTAGTGATTCCATTTCTCATATTTTTTGTCATACAATCTATTTTAGTAACATATATGCCGGTATAAAATTTAAAAAAAACAACTAAACCAACCAATAAATTATTCTTTATGACCACAACCAACCAACATTTTAAGCCCACTCAAAGAAATGGACGCATCAATTCTCTTGATGTTATCAGAGGTATTGCATTGCTAGGAATTTTATTAATGAACATTAACGGCATGGGACTACCCTTTGCTTATTCAGACCCAACAATAGCTGGGGGTTCAGAAGGTCTGAATTTACAAGTTTGGATTGCTAATAATATGTTTTTTGAAGGCACTATGAGAGGCTTGTTTACCATGCTTTTTGGTTCAGGCGTTATTTTATTGACCAGCAGATTAGAAAAAAATGGTGCTGGAATCACTACTGCAGATATTTATTACCGAAGAATACTTTGGTTGCTCCTCTTCGGAATTATCAATGTATATGTTTTTCTATGGCATGGAGACATATTATATCCTTATGCCATTTTTGGATTGATGTTATTTCCTTTTAGAAACGCAAGCGTTAAAAATCTCGTTTTAGTTGGATGCCTTTTGATAAGTATTGGAGTTTTGTGGGATATAAGTGATTACCGCAATGATCTTGAGACACAAAAAAATGGCATTGAAATGCAAACACTTAAAGAACAAGGTGTCACTTTAAACGAGAACCAAGAAAGTGATTTAAAAAAATGGGAGAAATTAAATACTAAGCATACACCTAAAGAAGTACAGGGAAAAATTGAAAAAATGCGTCAAGGCTATTGGTCTGTACTCATGGAAAAAGTAAATGGCAATCAATTTATGCAAACCTGGTTGCCTTATAGATTATGGCCTTGGGATATTTTAAGTTTTATGCTTCTGGGTATGGCTTTATTTAAACTTAGAGTGTTTCATGGTGAACGAAGTAATAAATTTTATATCTTGCTTTTAGTAATAGGATATCTAATAGGTCTAAGCATAAATTATATGGAAACAACAATGCTTATTGATAGTGATTTTGATCCAGTAATAATTTCAAAAGCAGATCAATCCTATCAAATTGGGCGCTTATTTACTACTTTAGGTCATATTGGACTTTTTATGCTATTTATCAAGTCTGGTATTCTTGGTTTTTTGCAAAAATCTTTAGCGGCAGTTGGCAAATTGGCCCTAACGAATTATTTAACACATAGTGTAGTCACATCAATAATCTTTTATGGTGATGGTCTTGCTTTATTTGGTCAACTTGAAAGATATGAATTGTATTATATTGTATCTGCTATTTGGATCATTCAATTAATATTTAGTCCTATTTGGCTTAAATATTTCTTATACGGACCAGCAGAATGGCTATGGCGTTCATTAACATATCAACAAAAACAACCTTTCA